>JAGAUF010000014.1 GCA_017620885.1 Muribaculaceae bacterium | reverse complement strand
CTAACTTTGGCTATCGGCAGGAAATGCGATTTGTGCTAAATCTTTCTAAATCAAGATTTTATAAAATTGCTAACACTTGCACATCAGTCACTTACGAGCACGAAAAAAGGGCCACAAAATTGTGACCCTTCTGTGATCCGCGTGGGGCTCGAACCCACGACCCCAACATTAAAAGTGTTGTGCTCTACCAGCTGAGCTAGCGAATCTCCGATATGCTTGCAGGGTGTTGTTCCCTGTTTGCGAGTGCAAAGTTAATACTTTTTTTAAGAATGACCAAATATTTTGATGGAAATTTTGTGATTATTTTTGAGGTGAGTGGGTAAATGGATGATTGATAGAGAGATAGAGGGGGGTGGATTTAGATATTGGGAGAGAAAAGGCTGTTTAAGCAGCGTTCATCGAGGATGAAAGCTGCGACCGCGGAGGATGGTGGAGGTAGGGTTTATGAGGGGAGGTCGTATTTTTCAAACACGGAGTGTCTGGATTTGAATTCGGGGACGGTTTTCTTCATCAGGATGACCATTTCCGGGATATCGACATTGCTTGAAAGAGTTTGGAGTCGGTCGGCAACCTCGCAGGCGGATTCATAGCTGTAGTCGCGTACTTTTGCTTTGAAGATGCGTTTATGTTGCGTCGGTATGGTGTTTTCTTTCGTAGCAAGGACTTCTTCGTAAAGTTTTTCGCCGGGCCGTAGTCCGGTGAATTGTATCTTGATGTCCTGATCCGGGCGGTAGCCGGCGAGGTGTATCATACGTTTTGCGAGGTCGATGATTTTGACGGGTGTTCCCATGTCGAAGACGAATATCTGAGTGCCGGAGGCTATTGTTGCCGCTTCCATCACGAGCCGGCATGCTTCGGGAATTGTCATGAAGAAGCGCCGGATCTCGGGATCTGTAACGGTGACGGGGCCTCCGCGTTCTATTGGCTCTGTGAATCGCGGGATGACGGATCCGTTGGACCCGAGTACGTTGCCGAAGCGCGTGGTTATGAATCTTGTCCTTCCTTTGACAATACCGTTTTCGATGGCGAGTCCGAGGGACTGCACGTAAATTTCCGCGAGGCGTTTAGTGCATCCCATGATGTTGGTTGGATTGACGGCTTTGTCGGTAGATACCATCACCATTTTTTCTACGTTGTATTCCACGCATTTATCAGCTACTTGGCGCGAGCCTATTACGTTTACGAGGACTGCTTCGCAGGGGTTTTCCTCCATAAGGGGGACGTGTTTGTAAGCTGCGGCATGGAAAACTATTTCGGGATGATAATGGCGGAAAATGAAGTCAAGACGCCGTTCGGAGCGGACGTCGCCGATGACGGGGATGAAGTCGAGTTCGGGATAGTTGTCCTCAAATTCAAGTCGGACGTTATGGAGTGGAGTCTCGGCGTTGTCGAACATGATGAGGCGTTTGATGCCGAGTCCGGCGAGCTGACGGCACAGTTCGGAACCTATTGATCCGGCGGCTCCTGTCACGAGCACGATTTTCCCTTTGAGACCGTTGTGTATCTCCTCCATGGATATTCTGATTTCCTGACGCCCGAGGAGGTCTTCTATTTTTATTTTGCGTATGGTGTGTGCAAGGTGTTTGCTGTCGGTCACTTCATCGATAGAGGGGGTGATGAAGAGTTTCAGGTCTGTTTCCTGACAGAGGTCGATGAGGCGGTTTTGCTCTTTTTGAAGGTCGGCCTGATATGCGAATAGTATTCCGTTAATGTTGTGTTTATTTTTCAGTTTTCTGACGCTCTCGCGGTCAGTGAAATGGTAAATAGGGAGTCCTTGCAGCATTTTGTTGTCTTTAGAGGAGCCGAAAGTCAGGAATCCTTTGACATTGTAATGGGAGGAGTGCTTTAGGCGTGTTATGATTGCGGCGGCTTTGTCGTCAGTCCCGTATACGAGTACGCGGTTAAGGTTTTCGGTGGATTCTTTACGTGCGATGAGAAATTTATATGTTACGAGCATAAGGACGCGCACGAGGAGAAGTGCAGCGAGAGTGACGAAGAAATCCATTGCGATCATAGCGCAGGCGAAGGAGAGAGACGGGATGCGATACGAAGCGATGAGAAGAGCTGTTGCAATGCACATCAAGACTTCCTTGCATGCCACAGCAAACGACATCTGGACGAATTCATGAAGGGTGGAATAACGGATTATTGATCTGTAAGTCTTAGTGGCGTAAAAGGCTAATGTGGCGGCGAGTGCTGAGGCTCCCAGCCACGGGAGGGCGAATTTAGACAATTCGATGCCCGGAGCAGCGATACCGATGAGGAGAATCACTATGGCTGAGGCTATGCACGCTGTGAGTATATCGATTGCAAGGACAATGGAAGCCTTGAGATAATTGTTTTCTCTTATTTTATTAAGACCCATCATAATTGGTAAAAACAGAGTAAAAGATATATTGTTTTGCAGATAGTTTTAGTAGGGATTCGAGGGGAGGAGTGAGGGGGGGAGGAGTGGGAGAAGTTTGGAGAGAGTCGCCTTGTTTGTGATTGTATCGAGAAGAGCAGGGAGCTGTTCTGCCAGCTCAGCGTAGATTTTCTGAATGAAGGAGGAGTTATTGTCAGAGCCGGAATCATGGGGCGCCGGAAGGATGAGAGCGACGGCAGCGAGGAGGAGGATATGGTGTTTGGCGCGGATTTTCGGTTCTGTAATTTTGACGGCGCCGTAACGGTTTATGAAGTAAAGAAGTACGGCGCGATTCTCCTGAGTGAGATTTCCTGATAACTTTACTTGCTCATGTACTTTTTGGAGACGTGGCAGAAAAGCGTCGAGGGCGTCGTAGATGCGTTTTGAATGTGGCGCAAATTGTAAAATCTGGATATAATCGGGAGCTATCTCGAGAGTCTCTGCGGCGAGAAGGTTGGCGACGTTGACGGATACGCGGCCGCCGTTTTTCCCTTTTTGTGATTGAAGGATACCTACGATGCCGGAAAACTGTCCTCCGATGATCTTCACCTTGTCCCCTTTGACGAGATCAATCTCAGAGGGAGAGTAGCAGGGTAGCTCATTGCTGTATGCTTCGGCGAGGCGTATGAAATTGTTCATATCGCGGTCAGGTATCGAGATGACGGCACGCATATCTTTGATCAGGGAGTAAAGGGGAGAATATATTGGAAACATTTTGATGAACGCGCGGAGCTCGTTTTCCGTAGATCTCAGAAAGACATAATTACAGGCGAGAGGACGCGTGCAGCGCTTGAGTTTACCGAGTCGGCTGGCTATCTGTACGATTGTCGGTGCGAATGTTCCCAGCCGGGAATTGCTGAGCCGGTTGAATTTCTCGACGTGAGCAGGGAAAGAATTGCCCTCGGAGAATTTCAACCTGAACGCACGCAGGGGATACCAATGCGTTTCAGCTTGATTTGGTATGGAATTTGCTGATGTTTCCACAACTACCGACTCTTTTAGGATATAGAACTGTTAGCACGCAAATAATGCAAGCGCAAAATTACGAAAAAAGAATTGAATTTGCAAGAGCCGGATGCTGTAAAAATTATCCGTTTAAAACATATTTTGGATAAAAACTTAAAAACAGCAGATTATGCCCTGCGTTTAGCCGACATAATCTGCTGTGCATTAACTTATTGGTTGTGAAATAATTCGATAGAATTATTCCCACTCGATGGTGGATGGGGGTTTGGAGGAGATGTCGTAGACGACGCGGTTTACGCCACGGACTTTACGGATGATATTGTTGCTGACTTCGGCAAGGAATTCGTGCGGCAGCGGCGTCCATGTGGCCGTCATGCCGTCGGTGGAATTGACGGCACGAAGAGCTACAACGTTCTCGTATGTACGCTCGTCGCCCATTACGCCGACGGAACGTATAGGAGTAAGGATTGTGCCGGCCTGCCATACTTTGTCGTAGAGATTCCAGTCGCGGAGGGCTTGGATGTAGATATGGTCAGCTTCCTGAAGTATGCGTACTTTCTCGGGAGTGATGTCGCCGAGGATACGCACGCCGAGTCCGGGACCGGGGAAAGGATGGCGTCCGATAAGGTTCTGCGAAATACCGAGTTGGCGTCCTACGCGGCGCACTTCGTCTTTGAAGAGGAGACGGAGGGGCTCGACGAGTTTAAGATCCATTTTCTTGGGCAGACCTCCAACGTTGTGGTGTGACTTGATGACCATACCGGTGATGGAGAGTGACTCGATGACGTCGGGATAGATGGTGCCTTGAGCCAACCATTTGATGTCCTTGAGCTTGAGGGCTTCTTTATTGAAGATGTCGATGAAGCCTTTGCCGATGATTTTCCTT
>JAGAUF010000013.1 GCA_017620885.1 Muribaculaceae bacterium | reverse complement strand
GGAATCGTTATTACCCACGCTAAGATAACGCGACGTTTCATCGACCGATAGAGCGCGGCCTCCTTCTCGTCCTGTTCTTCGATTCCTTCAGCCACGCTTTCCGGAAGGATCAGCTCGTAGCCTGCATCGGCTACCCGCTGCGCTATCTTCTCCGGGTTGGTGGTTGAACCGTCCCACTCCACGTGAAGCGATGAACTGGCGAAGTTCACCGAGGCATCTATCACCCCCGGTGTCTCCTTCACCGTCTTCTCAACCGTGCCGGCGCATACCGCGCACATCATACCCACAACCGGAAAATTCCCTGTATCCATATTCGTTCTCATTAACTCTAAATCCTGACGCGCCATTCCTTCGGGTAGAGGTTGTTGGTGCGGTTGCCAAGATTTTTAACTATGCCGAGCCTAAGCCCCTTATATGTAATTATAACATATCCTTTTGGCGTTTCGTTTGGAAGGACGAGGGGTTCGCGACGCAGAAATGACAACGCTTCCGCTTCAGTGACCTCTCTCTCAGGAAACGCTCCCGGGCGGTACGTGCCGCTCAGAGGCAAAGCTGCCGAGGGCACAATGTCGCGCCCCTTCACTTCACCGATTTCCGTGCCAGCGTCGAGAATAGCACTCTTTATCCCCTCGATATCCGACAGAAGCGACGCGCAGGCTGTGCTCATGGCTCTGAGTTTGGTGCCGAAGCGGTAGACGTTGTATTGCGGTTTAACCCATTCGGCTGCAGCGGTCTTCTCAGGTCGAGCCGGTTTGCCGTGCGCCGAGCGTGCAACAGCTCCGTCGTAAGGTTTGCGCAGCAGCGTTACAAACAATCCTTCGCCACGCGTAAGATGGGGCATAAAGCGCAGCGCGTGTATGTGCGGGTCAAGCGATTGCCCTATACCCCACGACGCATCTACATCGATTGCCACGGATTCAAGACCGTATTCCTCGATGAAATATCTTACGTTTTCCTCATTCTCCTTAATGTTGAACGTGCAGGTGGAATACACCAGCCATCCGCCCGGAGCGAGCGCCGGCAGAATGTCGGCTATAATCTCGCGCTGAAGGGTGGCGCACTGTTGCGTAAGTCCCGGATTCCATTGGCGGCGCGCTTCCTCGTCCTTGCGCATCATCCCCTCGCCGGAGCATGGCACGTCGGCCACGATGATGTCAAACTTCCCCTGCAGCCTGCCGAGTTCTGACGCCGCAGCCGACGTCACGATGACATCCGGCCGACCCCATTTCCGTAAATTCTCCTGCAGGATGCGCGCGCGAGCCGGAACTACCTCGTTGGCTACTGCTACGCAGTCCTCCGGAAGCGAGGACAGACAGGCAGTGGTTTTCCCTCCGGGAGCAGCGCAGAGATCCAAGAGCGTTGTGCCGCGTGTGGCAATCTGCGCTATGATGCGCTGATGAATCATCGACGAGGGATCCTGTACGTAGAACGCTCCGGCGTGAAGTTCCGGCATAAGGGTGAACTGCGGACGTTCGGCAAGATACCGTCCCGACCGGCACCATGCTACTTCCTTTTCTCCGTCAAAACGTGTGCACGTCTTCGCGGGATTCAGTCGCACTCCTACCGCCGGCGCTTCCTCCATAGCGCGTAAAAAGCTGTCGGAATCGACGCCGGGCAGTTCTTTTATCGAAGTTATGAAGCCTTCGGGAAGATTCATCTTACGGGCATTATTTTGTTGGATTTTGTAGTTCCGTCATCAAAGATGCTGACGCGGATATACGGTATATTTTCCGGTGCGGAAATGAGCCGTCGCCCTTCCAGATCGTAATATTTGGTCATAATCACTTCCGTCTCTCCTTTAATCGTTTCTACACCTGAAGAAATTTGCGCCTCAGATGATTTCTTCGAGCTGACGCTATTGAGTGACTGGCGGTTGTCACCGTTTACTACGATGGCCACGACGCGCAGATTGTCTTTGTCGCTGCACGGCTGGACGCCCCCTGCCATACGCGCGCTATTGACGTCAAAGGTGTAGGAATGTGTGTATTGCTCAAATTGTTCCAACTCGGCAGGCAGACTGTTCTCGAAGCCGTGTGGCTCTGGAAGAAGACAGACTATGCAGTTGAAAGTCAGTCCATAGACATATCCGCCCCCCTTCGTGAAGAGGTCCCAGTATTTGCCCCCGAGAAGAGCGCCGGAGAAATTGTTGGCCTGTCCCCAGTTGGGATTGCTCAGTCCGTCGGCTACCAAAGCATAGCAGATACGGAAATGACCTTTTTGATGTTTCATCGACGTCACTTTGTCCGTAGCCTTCAGATTGCTGCGGGTATTGTCGGTCCATTCGATGTCGCATTGCACGTCGATGTCGGTGGAGTTTTCTTTATATTCCTTCCAGACGTCAAGCGTCGTGGCGGCATTGATGTCCTCTTTGCGATCCATCCACACCGTCGGGAAAGAACTTACCTGATTGGGAAACAATACTCCCGTCACCATTGCGTCGTTATAGTGGTAAGCCAGAGCTACAAAGTCTTCTCCAAACTGGTCGCGTCCCTCTTCGAGAGCCACGTATCCCGCCGGACATCCCATACACCAGAGTCCCGAATATTCCTCTACCAGAGGACGATATACAGGCACTTCAGGCAATACGCTCATCGTCGAGGTGCCTTCGCTGATCGGATCCGTATTCTTCTCTCCGTTGATTTCTGTCAGGGTAATTTTCAATGGCGTATCGCCGTAAGTATCGCCACCCTTTACGGGAATATTCACGATGGCCGACTGTCCGAAGAGTGTCCCTATCGGCGTGTCCGGATTTACGGTGCCTTCACCCTCCGTTTCATCAGACTGGTATTTATAGCCTATCGAATTGATTGCCGTCAGACCGTGATTGGCGACTGTCACAGCCACATTGCCTGTCGTGCCCCCTTTCACCTGATAATTGTCGGCGAGGGTGAGGGAAGCGCCGTTCTGCGGTAAATCGGCGTCGAGCGTCACAACCATCGTGCTCATACGGTCGCTGCGTTCGGCCTGGTCAAGCCAGTCGGCGCGCGATGTGGTGCGAAGAAACATTGAGCCGGGCGTCGTGCCGGTGACGTAAAGTACCGGATATGCGCGTGAGGCGGTAATTTCCGTCACGTCAAGAGTATATCCCACGTAAAGGCCTTCGGCCGGGATGGTAGCCGGTTCGTCGAATGTGATGCTGATTGTCGTGCCATTGACACTGCCGGTGGCTGTGGTGGGAAGAGAGGTGCAATCGGCACCTTTCTCGGGAAGGGTTGTCGAGGTCCATCCCCAGCACGTCTCGGCCACACTTCCCCCTTTCTCAGGAAGATATGCCGTGATTCCTTTCACTTTGGCACCGGTCAGCGCCGGTTCGTGAATGAAGATGGCCAAATCGTATCGTTCAGGCGATGTAAAACCATAGCCTGTGGCTTTTCCGTCGTTAAGATTGTATGTGAACTGAATGTCGTCAGCGTATGCGGTCACTGTCGCAGCAATTAAAATAATGAGTGGGAGTAATCGTTTCATTTTCTGTTGGTTATGTGGTGTTGTGTTATTGTGTCTGTTCTATAACTCTGTCATCGCGAGGGCAAGTGCGGAGATCTTCGCCTCCGGCACGTCGCGGAAAATCGCATCGGCGGCGGCACGGATTGTGCTTCCGGTAGTAATTACGTCGTCAAGAAGCAATATATGTTTGCTGCGATACCTTTCGGGGTGTCTTACGAGGAAGAGGTCGGATTTTACTCCGGTGCGCCGTTCCTCCATATTCTTGTGCGTCTGTGTGGCGTGTGCGCGCACGGCACGCAAATCTGCCGACAGCGGAACATCAAGCGCTTCAGCCACCGGACGCGCCAGAATCTCTGTTTGGTTGTAGCCGCGTTTCATCCGCTTGGTAAAATGGATTGGCACCGGCATTACGCAATCCACGCTCAGATAATCCGCCGACGCTTTTATGTGTATCGCCAAGAGCCCTCCCAAGCGCTCCGCAAGACCGCTGCAAGAGTGATATTTGAAATCTTTTATCAACTCCGCGACGACGTTGTTACGTCGGTAGAAGAGCAACGCGTTGGCCGATACAAGAGGCGGATTATGGAAAAACCGCGCTGTCTCCAGATGTTGTCTCGGTGTCCGGAACGACGGGCTGACCGGCAGCGTATAAAGACACTGCTCGCAGATGCCCTTTTCTTCGCGCATAGCGGGCCGGCCACATATACGGCAGCGCCTCGGTATGACCACCGAGATGATACTGTCGAGCAAGGTCCCGGCTCCCATCCGTCAGTCTTTGTCAGGGTTTACGCGCGATTCTTCATCCCAGAACTCGTCGGCCCATTCCTCGTCGGTCGTCGGTCCTGACTCTTCCTCTTCCGGTTCCTCAGGCTCGAAGATGAAATTGTCTTCCTCTTCCACTCTGTGGCGTATGTCGAGAGGACGATGCGTGATCGTGCTGACCACACGGTTGTCTTCTGAATTTATTTCGCGCCAAAGCATGTCTTTCAGTTCCGTAAGCCCCTGACCCGTCACGGCTGAGATAAAGACTGTCGGGATGTCGTCGGGCAGTTCTGCCGCGATTGCGTCGCGCAGTTCGTCGTCGAGCATATCGCTCTTTGAAATTGCCAAGACGCGCGATTTGTCGTTCAGCTCCGGGTTAAACTCGCGTAGCTCATTTAGCAGGATGCGATAATCGGCGGTTATGTCGGGCGAATCCGCCGGCACCATAAATAAGAGTACGGCGTTACGCTCTATATGGCGTAAAAATCTTAATCCCAATCCTTTACCCTCTGATGCTCCTTCTATGATGCCCGGGATGTCGGCCATCACAAACGATTTGTCGCCGCGATACTGGACGATGCCCAAAGAGGGCTCCATCGTCGTGAAGGGGTAGTCGGCTATCTTCGGCTTGGCCGCCGAGAGCGCGGAGAGGAGCGTTGATTTTCCGGCGTTGGGGAAGCCGACAAGTCCGACGTCGCCCAAAAGTTTAAGCTCCAAGATAATCGATTTCTCGATGGCCGGCTGACCGGGCTGCGCATAGCGCGGTGCACGATTGGTCGATGTGGCGAAATGCCAGTTACCCAGCCCACCTTTGCCGCCTCGAAGCAGCTTGATCTCCTGACCGTCCTCAGTCACCTCGCAGAGAAATTCCCCGCTGTCGGCATCAAACACCGCCGTGCCAACCGGCACCTCGATGATCTGGTCCTCGCCGTCTTTGCCGAACGAACGGCCTGCGCCACCCGATTCCCCGTTTGTCGCGAAAATGTGCCGACGATAGCGCAGCGGAAGCAACGTCCACATATTACGGTTGCCTCGCAGTATGATATGGCCGCCGCGTCCGCCGTCGCCCCCGTCGGGACCACCCTTAGGAACGTATTTGGCGCGATGAAAATGACGGCTTCCTGCTCCTCCCTTTCCGGAGCGGCATAATATTTTGACGTAATCGATAAAATTTGATTCTGCCATAATCTCTCTTGGGGCTTCTCCCCCCTGTTTTGCGTTATTGGTTTATTTCCCTTTGCGCGACATAAGATTGTCAGCATATTTGTAGTCGTCGGGTGAGCCGACATCAATCCATATCCCTTCAATCGGGAAATATGCCACGCGCTTCCCGTCAGCCAAGAGGCTGTCGATGAAATCCGGAGCGTCGAGATACTCGTCAGGACGAATCCTCTCTATAAGCTCTCTTCGCAGAATATAAACGCCTCCATTGGCGAAATAGTTGAATGTAGGCTTCTCCTCCAGACCCGTAATAAATGGCCCGTCTGTGTGCATTATCGCGTAAGGCACAGAGACAATATACGGCACTGCGGCGATCGTCACGTCAGCACCGGTTTCAATATGATGCCGATAGAGCGACGCATAGTCGAGCGTCGTCAGGAGGTCGGAATTCATCAGCAGAATATTATCGTGAGTCAGCTGCGGTGCTACGAGCGAAAGGCTTCCGATCGTCCCCATCCGCTTCGGCTCGGCCACACATTCTATCCGTGCCGACGTTTTCTTCTCCGCAAAATGCATTATGATCTGCTCCTTCAGATAATTGACCGTCACGAATATATTTCTGATGCCGTTGTCGGCCAATTCCTCCACATTATAGTCGATGATAGCCTTGCCGCCCACCGGTAGAAGAGGCTTCGGACGTTCGAGCGTCAGTGGACGGAGCCGTTCGCCGCGACCGCCCGCCATCAGCACGGCGTCGAGAGGAAGAAGCGCCTTGATGCTCTTCAGATCGTGTATCTCGCAGATGAATCCTTCGCGCAGATGCGGCAGCATCCGGATATGCCGCGCTTTCGCCTTTGAGAAAATGTCGAAAGGGTCATCGCTGTCGGTCAGCGCTAAGAATTGCTGATTCACCGCACGCATCACGCTGTCGTCGGATTTCGCTCCGCCGATCAGCGCCCGACGAATGTCGCCGTCGGTCAACGGCCCGACAAACTTCCCTTCGCCGTCGAGGGCGAACAGCGTCAGCGACGAGCCCGACAGAGCGTTGAGCGCAACGAGTGCGTCATACATCGTCGCATCGCTGCTGATAGCGTGACGATCCAACATCTCCCTGCATTGCTCTGAGGCGTATTTTAGCGCTTTATCCGGTATATTCATCTCTGTATATATCTCTTATTTGTATGCTCTAATAGAGGTCAAGTGTCTTTTTCAGCTCATCCAGAACCATCAGCTGAAGTTCTTTCGGCGCCAAAACTTTCGCCTGAGGACCAAATGCGATAATCTCGTGCACCAGCTCATAATTCAGCTTCAGCTTATAGGAGAATATGGAATAGCCGTCGCCCACCTGCTCTGTCTGAGACGCGTGCATCGGCAACGCTCTCAGATACTTCGCCAATGTGTTGTTCGTCTTTATCTGCACCGTGCGCACAGCCGCCTTCGACGAAGTGATTCCGATGATGTCGCGGAAAAAGGAATCCGTGTCTACGTCCTTTGGCATCTCGAATGTCTGGCTCGTGATTGTCATCTCCTTGATACGGTCGAGTGCGTATGTACGCACGGCATTACCTTTCTCCCTGAGTCCAAGCACGTACCAGCGCTGTTTGTAGAGACGTATCAGCCATGGCGACAGCTTGATGCCCGTCTCGGCACGCGACCGGTTGAAGCCGGCGTAAGTAAACTGAATGACCTTGGAATTGCGTATTGCCTCCACTACCGACGGCAGAAACTCGCGGGCCGACGGCACTTCTTCCAAGAGGATGCGCCCTGAGACGTCTTCGCCACTGTCGCCCAAGGTCGAGGTGGCCGACAGCGAATTGAGCATCCAGTTGGTGAACGCCCGTTCGCGCCGGGTCTGCTGAGCCTCGATATAATATTCCTTCTGTGGCGTGCACTTGATGTCGATATGGAAATTTTCCTCTATCCCGCGCCGGTAATGGAAAAAGGTTCGTGCCGGAATAGGCTTTCCGTCGCCAATCGACGATTTCATCCATAGTTCGTCGATCTGCGCACGCGTCAGCTTCCCGTACCTCATCAGCACGTCTACAAGCCAGATATATCTATTTATTAGATTGCCGGTCATTTCTCCGCAAAATTAAGAAAATTCCGTGAATTATCCTAATTCTTCTCTTCCCTTGAAGAAAAATATTTCCTCACGGGCCCTCAATCCGACTGATATAAACATTAAAAAAGGTCGATACCACATCGACCCTTTTCAATTAAAAACAACAATAACAACATTTTAGAACGCTTTTCAACGTGTGCTTCTTTTCATAGTAAATTAAGATTCGGTATCTCGGAAACTTCCTCGTTTCCGATCTTTGTCTATAAAACGCGCACCACGTCGAAAAGGTTCATTCCTATTCCCCCGAATAATTTCTGAGTCGCATCAAATTCCTAAATAATCACGGGTAATATCCAATGAGGTGCGTATTTCTTCGTCGTCGATGCTTTGCGCCGTCACCGGGTCAGCTATGTTTCTCAGAAGAGTGAATCTGACGCTCGTGTCGTCATTTTTTTTGTCGGAGTGCATAAATCCCAAGAGTGCCGGATAGTCGTCGCACGTGAACGCGATTGCCGGCATCGTTGCGCGAAGCAGCCGGGCGTGGCGCGACAGAATCTCCGAGGGTAATCCGAGCCTTATATGGCTTAATATGAGCGCTGTCATCATCCCGTAAGCCACGCAGATGCCGTGGGGAAGGGGAGTGCCCCTCTTTATCAGCAGACTCTCGAACGCGTGCCCTGCCGTATGGCCGAAATTTAAAATCTTGCGTAATCCGCTCTCTTTCGGGTCAGCCTCCACAACGCTCCGTTTAATCTCCGTGCAGCGCCCGATAAGGCTCCTGAGCCGTTCCACAGTCACCCCGGCCACAGCTACGGCTTCCAGTGACTCAACCAGCGACGCGTCGGCAATATAACCCGTCTTCAGCATCTCACCGTAGCCTGACAACACTTCCGCCTGCGGAAGCGTATCAAGCATATCCGTCCCTATGATTGTTGCCTCCGGCCATGAAAACACCCCGATTTGATTCTTCAGCCCTCCGAAATTCACCCCGGTCTTGCCCCCGGAAGATGCATCGACATCGGCCAAAAGTGTCGTAGAGATATTCAGAAAACGGATGCCGCGCTTGTAGCAGGATGCCGCAAATCCCCCAAGATCCGTAATCAGGCCGCCTCCTACGTTGATTAAAAGCGAGTTGCGTCGGGCTTGCACCCGTTCCAACGCTTCCCAGATTTGCTCGGCCGACGCCAGAGTCTTATGCTCCTCACCGGGCGTTATCGTCACGCGGGGAATATCCCGCAGGCACGCGATACGCGGCAGGCATAGCCGCTCCACATTCGCATCCGTCACAATCAGCGCCCCCTCCGTATCAATCGACCGCAGATATTCCGCCGTCGTCCGATCCGTATTATCCGTTATAACCGTATTATTCTTCATCCCTGTCCTATCTGTTATTCTTCAATATATCAATTAGTTGAGGTAAAGCATCGGCAAACTCCGGCATAGAATCGAAAATCATATCCGCCCCCGCTTCAACAAATTTCTCACGCTCTATCGGCCCGGTCGTGACTGCCACGGTGAAACTACCCGACGCCACCCCCGACTGAACGCCAAGCGGAGCATTCTCTATAACCATACATTCCCACGGCTTCGCACCGGCCTTCAATTGTCCCTTCAAATACGGCTCCGGGTCAGGTTTGCCGTGCTTGACGTCGAGCGCCGTAACCCGCTTCTCCGGTGTAAACGCGCCGGGATAGTCGCCGTCGAGCGATCCCAATAGCGTAGACTGGGCCGAACCCGTCACGAGAACGCGATCTATATCCGCATCCATAAGTGACTTAAGCATCCTGTCGGCACCCGGCATCAGCTCCTTCTTCCCGTCCAATTTGAAATAATTCGTCTTTATCTTATATTTTTCGCGCAGTTCCTCGTCAGACAAGACCTTCCCGAAGGCTCGCTTCAGCAGCAGCGCTATAGTCGCAGTCCCCGTCATCCCCTCGTAGGCGTAAAATTCCTCTCGCGTGCATGGAACGCCCATCTCGGTCATCATCTTTACCCATGCCAGCGTGTGATATTTCATCGAATCGTAGAGCACGCCGTCCATATCGATCAATGCTGCTTTCAGATGAAATTTCTTCCATCCCGTCCGCGCAAGATACCTCGCAAGCGCTTCCTTCGCCTCTTCAGCCAACTCTCTGTCTTGTATACTTATCTGTTCCTTCATCTGCTTTTTATCTTCTCGTTGCAAAATTACAAAATGTTCCTAACATTCCGCCCATTGCCAGCGTTATATATATGATATTAGCGGTTTCTTCCATAGACCGTGATATGAAAAACACCGATTCCATACTAATGAAAGCATACGACAACATTGATTATAGCATACATGCTGACGTGTCTGAGGGTAAGAAGCGCGGATGGCGACATATTCTCGGAAGAATCTTTGCTGTCGTCGGAATAGTGGCCGGATTGCTGCTCTTTCTTGTAACACTCTTTATCGCTGTCCTTCCCTTATGGCTTACTCAGGACCGTCTTGCCGCAATCGTAGAAAATCAAGCGGAAAAGTATTTCAATGCTGATGTGACAATCAGAGATATACGATATTCATTATGGTCCAGTTTCCCGCGATTCAATATTGAGATGGATAGCGTTCGTATCGATTCAAAGGCCTTCAGCCATATCTCGGCGCAAGAGAGAGCCTCTTTGCCGTCAGATGCCGATTTCCTCGCGTCGGCCGCACATTTCCACGGTGCCGTAAATGTAATCAAACTCATGGGCGGTCGAATCTCGCTACATGACGTTGCTATCGATTCCCTGCGAGTCAATATAGTCTCCCTCAATGATTCCCTCTCAAATTACGATATTGTCAGAAACAAAGATAATTCGGTTATCTCCGTGCCCCGCGTCACGTCAAATCTCGTGCGCCTTACCAATACACAGCCCATCACGTATTATTCGGCAGAAACAAAATCGCTGATGAAGCTTTCCCTCTCTTCCGCCAATGCGCGGCGCGTAGGTAGCTTCGGCAACAATTATGATATGAAGATAGGGGGAAAGGTGACTTTCTGTGCGGAGGAGGTGAAAATTCTCGATAATTTCCCGTTTTCTCTCGATGGTAAAATTAAGCTCGGTTTCCGGCCGTTCTCGCTTGACATCAGCGATTATTCTATCGGGCTCGGCAGTCTGCACGGCAAGGTGAATCTTTCGATGGATATAGGCGATGATGTAAATGTGAACAAATTCGATTATTCCATCTCTGTGGCCAATCTTATGGGAATGACCGAGTATCTCCCCGCAAAATATCTGCGCTACGTCAGTGGAATCAATACCGACGCCTGCGTTGATATATTCGCGCGTCTCACAAAGCCGTACCGCTATTCTCCCTCGTCGCGACCTTCCGTTGCCGTCGACATCTCTGTCAGTGACGGCCGTCTCAGTTATGTCGTCAATCCCGATATGACGCTTTCTTTCGACAGGCTCAATATGCTCGCATCGTTTGTATTCGACGGGGACAATCCTGACGAAAGCTATTTCGACATCCGCAATATGTCGATTGATACAAGGGGAGCGTCGCTGCGTCTGCGGGGACGCATTTCCGACCTCTTCGGCTCGCCGGAAGTTTTCGCTTCTCTCGTCTGCGACGCGCGCCTTTCCGATTTTGCGAGACAGTTATCGGCTTTCTATAAATGCGGAATGGCAGGCCGGCTGCAGATGAAGTCCGATATAGCAATGACGTTCCCGTCGCTCGGTAATTTGCGTCCATCCAATGTCAGAATGACCACTAAAGCGGTTCTCTCTGACTATCTTCTCGATATCCCTCAGGCCGGCACGAGATTCTCCGGAGAAAAGATTGTATTCGGCATAGAGTCGGATACTCCGCTGCTGCCGAATGGGGCACCGACAGATGAAAAAATTAAATTCAGCATAGCCGATGCATCGCTTCACCTTGAAAGAAGCGGCCTTGACGTGTACGCCGACGGAGTGAATGTTTGCGGAAATTTAAAAATAGCCGAATTGAAAAACGGAAGTCCCGTCGTTGCGACGCTCGCCGCCAAGAGCATAAAGATGTCTGACAGCCGACAAAATGCAGGGGGCGTTGTCCGCGATGTGACAGGGACTGCGACTGTCAAATCTTCGGCCGAAGGTTACGGAGTGGATGCGGACGTTAGTGGCGGCTCGATTTCGGTACAGTCGAAAGGTGTCGGCGCCGACCTCTCCGGCATCAAAGCATCGTTTTCTCTCTCTCCCGCAAGCGTGCACCACGCCGGCGCCTCCGTGCCGTTGAAAGGCGATTTGCAGCTTGCCGACATACACCATACGCCTGAATATGTTACCGTGAAGGTCCCCGATGCCCTCAAGAGTTTCGTCAGGGACAATGAATTTTCCCTCGGTTTGGCGGTGAAATCGGGCAATATATCCGTCAAGGGATCGGATTCGCACAATTCCATCGAGAATCTGCGCCTGTCGGTCACGAATGATTCTCTCATCGTAAGTTCGTTGAAATTCCGGTCAGATACCTGCCGTGCCGAAATGAAAGCTTCCGTCGGAAATCTGCGCGACATCATCGCCGGCGACGGCCCGCAAATTATCCCGGTGGATGCCGAATTGTCGCTCGGTACAGTCAATATCAACGACCTCGCCTACAATTATGAGATGGCAGTGGAACGCGCCACGGGGCGCCCGGCCTTTGTAAAGCGTACCCATTCCGACATAAAGCCTACGGCCTCCGACTCGACGGCAATTCTCATTCCGAAAAATCTGCGCGTAAATCTGCACGCTTCAATCGCCGAGACCATCTATACCGACCTCCACCTCTATAATCTCGCCGGCACCATACGCCTTGACGACGGTCTCGCACGTGCTGATTCAGTACGAATATCCTCCGATTTCGGCCACGCTATATTCAATTTCGCCTACGATACTCGCGATGTACAGAAAATGAACCTTCAGGCCGACGCAGCTTTACTGGACGTTAATGTTGTGAAATTTTTCCAAAACTACACGTCTCTCCTCCTTATGATGCCGCAGATGAAAAACCTTTCGGGATTCGTTTCCGCGCGCCTCAAGGCCAATGTCCCTGTCTTTCCCACAATGTGTGTAAACGGACCGGACTTAAATGCGGAAATAGATGTGACCGGACGTCAGCTCACTGTACACCAGACGCCGTTCATACGCAAAATCACGCGTATGATGCTCATTCACGACGGCGGCGACATCCACATTGACAACATCAAAGCCCGAGCAGCCATATTTGACAATCTATTAGAAGTCTATCCCTTCTTCATCGATTTCGACCGTTATAAACTGGAGCTTGTAGGACTCAATAATTTCAACGGCAATCTATATTACCATATCGGAATAGACAAGTCGCCATTTCCCTTTGGTGTCGGCATAATAGTCGAGGGCAATTTTCATAAGCCGAAACTACGTTTTGGCTCCGCTTCATATAATCCGAGGCACGCAACATGGATAACTGAGAATATAGAAGGCGATTTCGCTTTCAACGTCCCCAGTCAGCTTCATTATTTTATCAGGGAGATGATTCATCGTGCCGCTCTCGCGGCTGAGGCGGCTAAAAAGGGTGATTGACGTTTTGATTTTGATATGGACTCTTGTCAGCGCGTCACGGTGACGTGGAAACATCCGGTCTTCCGCTCGAATTTCACCATACATCTGTTTTGCTTCCTCAGCGCAAGCAAGACTTCGGCAAGCACGTTTTTCAGGTCGCCGTCATGGATTGTTCGCGTGCTGTCGGCACACGCGAAGCGAGTGTAGCTGATGTCAAATGTCGTGCCGAATTTATGCGTCGATGAGTCTGTCGCATTTACATTGACCCGGCGAAGACTCTTCACGGATTGCGGTGTGCGCAGAAGACTTGTCGCTATGATGCGGTAGCCGTCGGCTCCGCGATGCCCCAGCGTATCGATGAAATCACGACCTATAGTCCGCAGCAAAACCGCTGCCTCCGGCACTAAAAACGGCACGGAGTGAGTCAGTTCGTCCACTACGTAAAACTTATTCGTTTTAACTTCCACCAGCGGCTTATTGACGAAATACGCATCGCCCAGACTCTCTATCGGCTTTATGCCAAGACGTTCCGCGTAGGCATATTGATATTTGTTGCTGTCGTTGAATACATCGGCCAGACGCCCAATATTGTTCACAGGCACACGGTCTTCATGGCGTGGCCCGCTCTTTATGCGAAAACCTGCCGGAAATTCCGGTTCTGTGAAATATTCCTCGTATACTGCCTCTGATTTCCCGGATGTCTCAGATATGGCTGCCACTCCGGATTCCTTCTCCGCTTTGCTGCATCCCAACATTATCAATCCCGCCACGACAATTCCCCCTGATATTCTCAATCCGTTTATTCTCATTTTTGTCAAGGGTCAAATTCTTGGCAAAATTAACGAAAATTTCCCTCTCCTCCAAATCTTTATTTCGCGCGTACAGCGCGGACGCCATTGGTACGGCTTCCGGTATGCAGACGGGGCGCGCCAAATCAATTGACGCGCCCCGTGTGGGGAAATATATGTAATATATATTATTTGCGAACGATTTCTTTAGTGACCTTCTCGCCACGTTTTACGATGTAGAGACCGTTCTCAGGCTCTGCAACGCGCACGCCCTGAAGCGTGAAATATTCAGCCTCGGCGTTTTCTGCCTCAATACCCTCTATGGCATTCGTTTCGCTTGTGAACTTGATATACATCGTGAAATCAGAGCCTTCGATAGGATTATAGACAACGTCGCCGGCCGTATTGATGATTTCTTCCTCCTTCATACACATTGTCAGGCGATAGGTCTGAGTGAATTTTGTGTCAGCGGGAATGTTCTCAAGGTGAGGCTGCCAGTTGAACGGGTCATCGCCCAGAAGAATATCGAGGGCGTCAAGGGTGCCGATGTTGGAGGGGTCGGCGCTACCGGGATAGCAGTTGGCGCTTGAGCAAAGAGATACCGCGCCGATGCACTCGTCTTTGGAAGGGGTGTCGTACCACATTGAGCCACCTACCCATACCGGTTCATCCGGATCAAGATTGGCGAATGTCACGTCGAAGTGCGGGTAATAAGCATTCATGCCGTTCTCCTCTCTGGTCGGCTGGTTTACAACTACTGTCTCGCCGTTCTTTACCTCTTTCCCTTCATAGGAAACAGTGAAATACTCGGAATAGTCGGCGTTGGCCGTGAGTGTTGCAAGGCCGAGCGCCATCATTAGTAAAGTTTTTTTCATATACGTAATTTTTTGATTTTCTGTATGATGACTTCGTCGTTATGCCTCGTGTGAAGGGCGCGCGACGACGTCGTTGTGTTTTTACGTCGCAAATTTACAAAATATTTAAGCCCATTCCAAATTTGCTCCGACATTTTATAAATTTTTTATCAACTTGTCTTGGCGCATATCTTTATTCGTCGGAGTCCCTGTGAGGTTTCATAACAAAAACGGAGTGGAAAATTTCTCCCGAATCCTTGCCTGTAAATAATTAAAATTGTAACTTTGTGGCAAATTTTTTCATTTTGTGTTCTTCGGGATGCATCTATAAGTCAGTTTATGGATAAAGAATTGAAAGTAAACGGCCTGACATTTGTGCCGTATCTCACTGAAGATAAAATTCATCAGGAGGTGAAACGTGTGGCCGCCGAAGTGCGTGAGGCGCTCCCGGCCGGTTCCTCGCCACTGTTGCTCTGCGTCCTCAACGGCGCTTTTATGTTTGCTGCCGATTTTGTGAGGGAATTGGGCCTGAGCGATGCCAAAATCAATTTCGTGCGCTATTCCAGCTACGACGGCACCTCCTCCACGGGTCGCGTGAAGGAGATTCTCGGACTGAATGAGGACATTGAGGGACGCGACATTATTATTATCGAGGACATTGTGGACACCGGCCTGACCGCCTGCAAGATGATTGAGGACCTCAAACGTCGCAAACCGGCATCAATTCGCTTTGTGACTCTGCTGCACAAGCCCGACAGCACGAAGACAGGATTTGTCCCCGACCACGTAGCATTCTCTATCCCTCCGAAATTTATCATCGGATACGGACTTGACCTCGACGGTAAAGTCCGTAACCTCCGCGACATTTACGTTATAAAGGAAGATTAGGCATTAAGGTAAATCCAATCAGTAGAAATTTTGACTTATGTTGAATTTAGTACTCTTTGGCGCTCCCGGAAGCGGGAAAGGCACGCAAAGCGCCAAATTGATTGATGAATACGGCCTTTATCACATCAGCACCGGCGAAGTGCTCCGTGATCATATCGCACGTAAAACCGAACTCGGGAAAATCGCCGACCAATACATCAGCAAGGGACAGCTCATCCCCGACGATTTGATGATAAGCATTCTTGACGATGTCCTTGAAAAGAACGCCACCGACAAGAAAGGCGTCGTATTCGACGGTTTCCCGCGCACTATCCCGCAGGCTATCGCCCTTAAGGAACTCCTCAATAAGAGAGGAACAGATCTTCATGCTGTAATCGGTCTCGAAGTTCCCGAAGAGGAGCTGATTCAGAGAATGTTGAAACGCGGACAGGAAACCGGACGCGCCGACGACAACCGCGAGACAATTCAGAACCGTCTCGCTGTGTATCACAATCAGACCGAACCTCTGCGCGATTACTATGCGAAAGAGGGACAGTATCTCGCTATCAACGGCCTCGGCGTCGTCGACGAAATTTTCGACGAGATAGCCAAAGGAATCGAGCGGACCACAGGCCATAAGCGTCGTACCAAGCGTTGAAGTCGGGCGTGTGCGGTCTGCCGTGCAGGGAGTCAGGACGTCCCTGTACCGGTGTCTTAATCTGTCGATCATTGTCGATGCCGTCAGGCATCAGCGAACATTAACCGGGTCATGACGCGTCAGCGTCTTGGCCCGGTATGCGTCTGTCCTGCTCCCCGTTGCCCGCAGGGCATCATCAATTCTCCATTATTGTGTAATAAAAAAGATAAAATAATTTTGTATAATCAAAAAATGTTTGTAAATTTGTGGCGGGTTAATAATTAGAGCGTTGCCGCTTAATTGTCAATTAGATATATTCAACTGAATAACCAACACAATATCAAGTGGTTAATCCTGATTGTCATCCCTTTCTGTGCTTGGGTAATCAGGTTCGCCCATATCAGGAATAAGAAGGAGAACCGTAACCTTAAAAATTATTCAGCTTATGTGGAAGAAATTTTTAGGGGATTATTTGTTTATCAATTCAATTAATCTTATTTGCAAACTGTTCGGGAGACAATGGATTGCTTCCGGATATGCCGTCTGCCGTAGAAACACAAAATCAATATTCAATTCCAGTGTCGGAAGCCCTGAATATTGCCGATGCGTTTATGTCGAACATAGAAGGTGAGACAAGAGCGACCAGAATGGTATCAAAGATAGAGGTCAAAACTTCATCCAAGACACGTTCTCTTACTAACGGTGCAGACACACTTCTGTATCTCATTAATTATTCGGACAATGCAGGATTTGCACTTGTTTCTGCAGACAGGCGATTGCCGGCTATTTATGCCATAAGTGACGAAGGTCACTTCGAGTTCGCCGATACTCTGCAAAATCCAGGGCTTTCTTTTTTTATGAAAACAGTTGACAACAGCATTAGTTATTCAATGGATAACTGGAGCGATGTCATTATTCCGGATAGCGTCAACTGGAACAAGGGTTACTATGATCAATTCAAAAATGTATATGATATGTATACGCCCAAGCTTAAGCCTGCGATGAGCAAAATAAGCCAAAATTACCCGTTCAATAATTATTGCTTCTGGAAAGGTAAAAAGAAGGTTGCAGGGTGCGCCCCAGTGGGAGTTGCAACACTTATGTCGTTTTTTCAATGGCCTGAGTCATATAAGGGATATGAAATTCCTTGGGATGAAATACGAGAGGTCGAAAATAATTTGGCAATGGCCAAAGTTATATATATGCTTTGGGGACCGGAAAATCTCAATGTTTATCCACAGTACGAAAACAACGTATTCATAGGAATGGCAGCAGCTACTTCTCGTTTGGTTCCGACATTGCAAAATATGGGCTATATTGTACAGGATGGTCTAAAATCTTTTGATTCGGATGAAGTAATTGAGGTTTTGAGAAGAGGCATAGATACTCCGGCAGCAGGGACTCCAGTTCTCGCGCGTGGGACGACGAAAGTTAACAACAAACCGGTAGGACACGTATGGGTCATTGACGGTGCAATGTGGCAGCATGGCAGAATCGGTGATGGAACAGTTGATCCTGGGATCGGATGGACTCCACAATTCAGGCCTAATATGCCGATGACCTTATTCCATTGCGTGTGGGGATGGGGTGGCGCACATAACGGTTTTTTCAATTTTGATGCCAATGTATTGGGTGGCAATCCGGACTTCTTAGGTGAGAATGATGAGGCGTCTGAATCGTCTTCATATGTTTTTGACACTCAATTGCAGTATATTGGTTACATTAAAAGGAATAAATGATGGATAAGTTAAAATTTTATTTTGCGGGTATTTCAGTTCCAATGCTTGTGTTGATGATGACAGCTTGTTCGTCCGATGAACCTGCGAATAATAGAAATGCTGAGTTTGATGATCAAGATACTGTTTTGAATTCTCATCTTGCGAATGATAGAGAGTTCGATATTTTAGGAGCAGCATTCGCGCAGATATTCTTTTGGCCTGATGGCAAGGCAGAAGAAGCGCGCTATGCTTATGCTAATCTTGATGTTGTGGAAATACCTGTCGAGGGAGGTGCCTTCGATTTTGTGATACACAAATCGTGGGTACTTGAAAATATTGCCACATACGAGGATATGCCATTTCTGAGCCATAACAGAAGTGACTATACAGATGCGATTAATGGTGAGTGCTATGCGTATGGCAGGTTGATATCGAAAAGAAATAATCCTGACTCATCTATCGACTTGAAAGGATTGAGACTCGAGGATTGTCCCAATCTTGATATAATGGATTGGGACAACGATGATATAAATAATTGTGGAGTATTAACATATACTTTCCCCGAAAACAATACAGGCAAGTATCGGCTTATCGTACTAAATTTCATAAGTCCATACCCGGATATGGCAGATCCCTCTAATCCGCCTACAATGTTACCGGACTGTTGTTATTTTATACAGATGCCTAAATGAAACAGCTGTATCTAATCTGATGATTGTTGTTTTACAAATTATCCGTATAATTTCACAAAAAATTTGCAGTATATCGGGAAATTAATTAAAGTTCAATAACCTCATATTATGTAATTATGAATAAAACGGTGCAATTGCTACTTGT
>JAGAUF010000012.1 GCA_017620885.1 Muribaculaceae bacterium | reverse complement strand
CGCACCATGTTGCCCAAAAGTCGATTACTACGGGCTTGCCGGATTCTATTGCTTCCAAAGCCGTCTTGTCTGTAAATTGAAGTGCCATAATTTATTCGCTATTTTTTTGTTTTTCCTTGTAATATGAATAGTTATTGTTTTATGCTTCCTTTATTCCGGTCACGGAGTAGAGCCCGAAACCGTTTTACGCTGTAAAATTACTACATTTTTTCCACGCGCACAACATTTGACGCAATTGATTAATTCAAAGGGACTCGACCGAATTTCACGAAAGTGCGACGATAGTATGGTTTATAGAGATCGGAAACTACGACTCCTTTGGATGAGGAGGCGTGAATAAATTGATGAGAATCGACCATTATTCCGACGTGGGATACCTTTCCGGCAGCTTTTCCGGTTGCAAAAAATACGAGGTCGCCTGCTTGGACCGTATCATCAGTTACGGGCGAACAGAATTCTGCTTGTTTGGTAGTATTGCGAGGTATAGAATAATCGAGGGCATCATAAAACACCTTCATAACAAATCCGGAGCAGTCAGTTCCAATGCCTTTTTCAGCGGCTGCATATTTATAAGGTGTGCCAATCCATGTATAAGCCTCTTCGATAAGTTTGCCATGAGCTTTTGGAGGCTTCACAATTGATGCTTCTGAGTCATAACGCGAATTAACCGTAAGATTTTTATGCGATTTACAACTTGATAGGGAGAGGGCGAAAAGAGAAGCAGCAAGAATAAGGAGCGCAGTAGTGAAGCGCACCTCTACCCTATTGTTATTGTTGGAGAAAAAACTCATAATGTTTCTGAGTGGGGGGGGGTCAATAATTTACGATTGCAAATTTAGTAAGGATAATTTGATTTTACAAATTTTGTGGAGGAAAAAAGAAAAAATTTTTTATTATCAAATTTGGATATCGAAGAAAAAAGTGCTAATTTTGTGGAACAAATCGCAGGGGTGCCCACGCCAGTGGCTGAGAATATACCCTAATAACCTGAATCGGGATAATGCTCGCGCAGGGAGTTGATTGAAAATCAATCGTTTAGCAGACCAATCTAAACGAGAAAACAAGTCAGAATCTCCAAACGTAGACGGCAGCATCTCGGAAGAGGTGATGCCGAATTTGTTTTTGGTGATAAGGGAAAAGAGAAAAAATGAAACGTTATAATACAGTATTGGTGATAGCGGGTCTTGACCCGAGCGGAGGAGCCGGTCTGTTGGCAGACACGAAAGTCTGCACACTTACGGGGTCATACGCTATGGGCGTCGCGACATCGCTGACTGTACAGAATACGGCAGGCGTCTGGAGGGCTGAATCTATTGACAGCACACTTCTCGGCGAACAGATAGAGAAAGCTATAGAGGATATTCGTCCCGACGCAGTTAAAATCGGGATGGTGCAGAGCGGGGGTCAAGTTCGTGTCATATCTGATATTATACGGCGATATGAATTGAAGAACGTTGTGTGTGATCCTGTGCTTGTTTCAACGTCCGGACATTCTTTGATAGATGATTTGGATGAGGGTATCGCACTACGTAAAGAGCTTTTGTTTCCGTTATGCGAGCTTGTTACTCCGAACCTCCCGGAGAGTAGACTGTTAGGGATAAAGGAGGGAGCAAGGGAATATAATGTTTTGGTTAAAGGAGGCCATATAGAAAACAGTGAGATAAGTGATGACATACTTATCTATAAGGATGGAGAGAGGGAACAATTCAGCGGGAGACGGATAAAGACACGAAATACACACGGGACCGGATGTGTGCTTTCGTCGGCTATCGCATCAGGATTGGCAAAAGGGATGATTCTGAATGAGGCTATTACTGCAGCCAAAGAATTCCTGAGTGAGCGTCTAAAGCACGGCAGCGACTACGACGCGGGGCACGGACACGGAGGGATGTATCTGATATAGAATTAATTAAAACTATGTATATGACTCTTATAATCAATGACCAAGCAGAAAGATTTGATGGTGAAACGATGACCGTCGAGGAACTTCTTGCCCTAAAGAATATTAAGAAGGACGGCACGGCTGTAGCCATCAACGGGAAACTGTGTATGAAGGATAAATGGTCAATCACAATACTTTCCGACCGCGACGACGTGACGATAATTTCGGCTGCCTACGGAGGATGATATGCGCTGTTTTAAAAAGATAGCGATAACGCCACCGCAGATAAGTCCTGCCGTCATTGAGCGTTGCAAGATTCTTCTACAAAACGGCTCAGCAGATATTCTGCATCTTCGTTTCCCCAATGCGACAGAAATTGAGATGCGTGAAGTTATAGAGGCTATTCCAAAAGAGCTATATGAAAGAATCAAGCTTCATTCACATTACGGGCTCGTCGAGGAGTACTGTCTCAGAGGATTTCACCATAACGGCAACTCCCCTATCGAGATACAGATACGAGGAGGAATATCGAAGAGTTGCCATTCAATGGAGGAAGTCAGACAATGCGTGGGCAAAGGATATGAATATGTCACACTTTCACCCGTATATGATTCGATATCGAAAGCCGGGTATAGAGGTAACGAGGGACTGCTGAATGAGCCCTTACCCGAAGGAGAGGAGGTCATAGCGATGGGAGGAGTGACGACGGAGAAATTCGATGAGCTTGCAGAGTACGGTTTTGCCGGTGCCGCGATGATCGGACAATATTTCAAAGATTTAATCTGACAAACAAACAAAGACATTATGTTACAATATATCACAAACACAGGCTGTAACGCATCGGTAATCGACCAGATCAAGGGTGTCTTGTCGGGCGGTTGCAAATGGATACAAATCCGGATGAAAGATGCTACTGACGAAGAGGTGCGCGAGGTAGTAAAAGCGGCGAGACCCTTATGTGAGGAAGCAGACGCCTTTCTGATTCTTGACGACCGTGTAGAACTGGCAAAGGAATTTGAGCTTGGAGTTCACCTCGGCAAACACGATATGCTGCCGGCAAAGGCTCGGCTTGAATTAGGAGGAGGTCCGGTGATAGGCGTTACAGCCAATACTATCGACGACGTCATCGCAGTGCGTTCGCTCGACGTCGACTATATAGGAATCGGTCCTTTCCGTCATACGACGACGAAGAAAAACTTGTCTCCGATATTAGGCATCGAGGGTATCAAGTCTATTTGCGATGCGATGGCCGAGATGGATATAGAGATTCCTACCGTGGCTGTGGGAGGTATTCACACAGACGATGTAGCCGCCTTAATGGAAGCGGGGGTAAACGGAATTGCCGTCAGTGGCGCGATTGCCAACGCCGCAGACATAGAGGCGGAGACGCGTAAATTTATAGAGATTCTTCGTCCGTATGATAAAAGCGGAGAATAATCGACAGATATAGTTATTGAAAACAACAACCATAAATAATATGAACGATATTTTAAAGATTGGCGATAGAGAATTCACTTCTCGTCTCTTTGTGGGGACAGGGAAATTTTCGTCGCCAGAAACAATGCTAAAGGCCATAGAAGCATCTCAGTCGCAGATGATTACCGTGGCCATGAAACGCGTCAATATGATGAATGAGGCAACAGACGAGATGCTGACTCACATCAATCGCGAACACGTTCAGCTTCTTCCGAATACATCGGGCGTACGCAATGCCAAAGAAGCGATTCTTGCGGCTCAGATGTCGCGCGAGATATTTCACACCGATTTCATCAAGCTGGAGATTCATCCGGACCCCAAATATCTTATGCCAGACCCGATAGAGACGCTCAAAGCGACAGAGGAATTGGCTAAAGAGGGCTTTACGGTGCTTCCGTATATTCAGGCCGACCCCGTTTTGTGCAAGCTCCTTGAGGAGGCCGGTTCGGCAGCTGTCATGCCGCTTGCCGCTCCCATAGGCACAAACAAAGGTCTTGTAACGCGCGATCTGCTTGAAATCATCATCGAGCAGTCCAATGTGCCCGTTGTAGTTGATGCAGGTCTCGGCGCGCCCTCTCATGCAGCCGAAGCGATGGAGATGGGCGCTGACGCCGTATTGGTGAACACAGCAATAGCCGTAGCAGGCGATCCTGTTGCGATGGCCGACGCGTTCAGGCAGGCAGTTATCGCCGGGCGTCAGGCTTATAATGCGGGACTTGGAATAGTTAGCCAGAACGCACAGGCCACGAGCCCGCTCACGGAATTTTTGAATAATCTTTAAGTACCCGAAAATATGAAAATTGAGAATATCGACGTTTCGTCGTATCCCCATTCAGAGAAAATCTACATTGACGGCAAGCTCTTTCCGATCCGCGTAGCAATGCGTAAAATCAACCTCTACCCTACCGTCAAGATTGTAAACGGCGAGAGAATCGAGAAGCCGAACGATCCGGTGGTTGTATATGACACAAGTGGTCCCTATACGGATCCCAATATTGAAATCGATATAAATAAAGGACTTCCGCGAATCCGTGAGGCATGGACGGAGGAACGTTGCGACACTGAGGTTCAGCCCGACATTACGTCGGAATACGGGAAAGCCCGTCGCGCCGACAAGAATCTTGACGCCATCCGTTTTCCGGTGACACACAAGCCCCGCAAGGCAAAAGATGGTCATCGCGTAACGCAAATGCACTATGCCCGCAAAGGTATCATCACTCCTGAGATGGAATATGTTGCAATCCGCGAGAACCTCAACAACGAGAAGCTCGGCATCAAGACATATATCACACCGGAATTCGTCAGAGACGAGGTAGCCGCCGGACGCGCAATAATAGCTGCCAATATCAATCACCCGGAAGCCGAGCCGATGGTTATCGGTCGTGCGTTCAGTGTCAAGCTTAACACGAATATCGGTAATTCCGCTCTCAGCAGTGGCATCGAAGAGGAGGTAGCCAAAGCAGTATGGAGCTGCTATTGGGGCGGAGACACGCTTATGGACCTCTCTACCGGCGATAATATCCATGAGACCCGCGAATGGATTATCCGTAATTGTCCTGTTCCTATGGGCACGGTGCCTATCTATCAGGCATTGGAAAAGGTAAACGGCAAGGTGAAAGACCTCACGTGGGAGATCTACAAGGACACGCTTATCGAGCAGTGTGAGCAAGGTGTGGACTATTTCACAATCCACGCCGGCGTACTGAAAGAGCATGCTGCATTGGTGGGCGAACGTCTTACCGGTTGTGTATCGCGTGGCGGATCAATCATGACGCAGTGGTGTGTGGAGCACAATGAAGAGAGTTTCCTCTACACGCATTTCGACGAGATCTGCGAGATTCTGAATAAATATGATGTAGCTGTCTCGTTAGGCGACGGCATGCGTCCGGGTTCTATTCACGACGCCAACGACCGCGCCCAATTCCTTGAGCTGGAAGTACTCGGGGAGCTGACGATGAAGGCATGGCAACACGATGTTCAGGTTCTGATTGAAGGTCCGGGCCATGTTCCAATGAACAAGATAGCCGAGAACATGAACAAGCAGCTTAAATCCTGTCATGAGGCACCGTTCTATACATTAGGCCCTCTGACAACAGACATTGCTCCCGGCTACGATCATATCACGTCGGCCATCGGCGCTGCCATCATCGGCAATCTTGGAACGGCGATGATATGCTATGTTACTCCGAAAGAACATCTCTCGCTTCCTAATCTGGAAGACGTAAGAGCCGGCGTTATCGCATATAAGATAGCCGCCCACGCCGCAGACCTTGCAAAGGGTTTCCCCGGCGCACAGGTAAGAGACGACGCGATGAGCAAGGCCCGGTTTGAGTTCAGATGGAAAGACCAGTTCAATCTTTCACTCGACCCGGAGAAAGCAAAATCCTATTATCTGGAATCACTGAAAAATGATCCGGACGTAGATAATCGATTCTGCACGATGTGCGGCCCGAATTTCTGTGCAATGCGCATCACGCAGAGCATAACAGGAAAGTGTGGAGAATGAAAAACGAAGCAATACCTAAAATGAAATCCGACCCGGACAAGAATTCAGTGTTCGGGCACGGATTTGCTGACGTAATCGACCAATGGGACTGGGAGGAGACCGTTTCTCTTGTTGAGAACGCCACCGACGATGACGTCAGACGTGTGCTGACCAAAGCAGCCACCAACAAAAAACCACTTACTCCGGAAGAATTCGCCGTTCTTCTGTCGGAAGCGGCCGATCCTTATATGGAGCAAATGGCTGCCATGAGCCGTTACTTTACAAAAGAACGTTTCGGGAATACGATCTCGCTCTATATCCCGATGTACGTTTCAAACGCATGCACCAACAAGTGCGTGTATTGCGGCTTCAACCACGACAACCCATTCACACGCACGACACTTACAATGGCGCAAGTGGAAGAGGAATGTAGGGCAATAAAACGACTTGGCGATTTCGAGAACCTTCTCATAGTATCAGGCGAATATCCGTCACTGTGCGGCATCGATTATATGGAAAAGGTGCTCAATGTATGCCGTCCATATTTCCACAACCTGACAATAGAGGTTCAACCGATGCGCGCCGCAGATTATTACCGTCTGACGAAATCGGGACTGAACGGAGTGGTCTGCTTTCAGGAAACATATCATCGGGAGGCATATAAGAAATATCATCCGCGTGGAATGAAGAGCCACTTCGACTGGCGTCTGAACGGTTTCGACCGAATGGGAGATGCCGGCGTGCATAAAATCGGAATGGGAGCGCTTCTCGGTCTGGAAGACTGGCGAGGCGACGCCGTGATGTTGGCGCGTCATCTTCGCTATCTTCAGAAGAGATATTGGCGCAGCCGCTATTCAGTAAACTTTCCGCGTATGCGTCCTTCGGAGAGTGGCTATCAGCCGAAATCCATCATTACAGACAGACAGTTAGCTCGCCTGACATTTGCGTTTCGCATCTTCGACCATGACGTCGACATCTCATACTCAACGCGCGAGGCGCCGGCATATCGCGACCATATCCTCTCGCTTGGTGTCACGTCGATGAGCGCCGGTAGCAAAACAGAACCGGGCGGCTATGCCACCTCTCCAGAAGCTCTGGAACAGTTTGAGGTAAGCGATGAACGGACGCCACACGACGTTGTAGAAGCTATCCGAAAAGCCGGCTATGATCCCGTCTGGAAAGACTGGGATGCCATCTTCGACTAACGGCACAGAATTTAATGACTTTCGGGCGCGTCACAAAATGGCGCGCCCGATTTTGAACTAATAGTGTAATGCGGATGTTAAATATGTAAATCATTAAAACGAAATAACAATGAAATTCACACAACCGAAACTACCGTATGCTCCAGACGCATTGTCGCCGATTATTTCTCAGCGCACTATTGACTATCATTGGGGCAAACATACCAAAGCCTATATCGACACACTGAACGAACTGATTCTCGGAACTGCATACGAAGATATGCCAATCGAGGATATTATCACCCACAGCAACGGCAAGCTCTTCAATCAGGCATCACAGGCATGGAATCATATCTTCTATTTTTTCCAGTTTTCGCCCGAACCGGTAAAAGAGCCACGCGGAAAGCTATATGAGCAGATTGAGAAACAGTATGGCTCACTCGACGAGTTGAAAAAGCTTATAATTGAAGCCGGGATTGGCGTATTCGGCTCAGGATGGGTATGGCTGTCGGCTGACGACAATGGTAAATTGCTTATCACACAGGGAGGCAATGCGGCTAACCCAATGACCGATGGTCTGCGTCCGATACTTACTCTCGACGTTTGGGAGCACGCCTATTATCTGGACTATCAGAATCTTCGTGCCGAATATCTGAAGAAAGTATGGGATCTGATCGATTGGGACATCATCGGCATCCGATACGAGTAAGGATATATAATTGAAAGAAGAATAGAAAGAAATAAGTGAAGGCGTCGAGAGGAAGGTATTCGATGCCTTCACTTATTATGTCAAAAAAACATCTTGCTTCAAAACAAATATGCGATTTTAGCGTTATAAATTGTGGAAAGAAATAATATGCGCGGCCAAAAGGATTCACGGTTGCGTGCAATATTCAACAGCTAACCTAATAGATGCATAAAGATAAAGATATAGACTTACTCAACTCGATTGTTGAGGGTATACAGGATAAGAAAGGGAAGCGGATCACGGTGATAGATCTTGCTGCTCTTGGCGCATCCAACGCCTCAACATTCGTAATCTGCGAGGGTAGATCCACATCGCAGGTGTCAGCCATCGCCGATTCCATCCGCGACAAATCCTTGGAGCTTAGCCATCGCAAACCGATTAATTACGACGGATATAGGAATTCGCAATGGATAGTTTTGGACTATGGCGATGTTATGGTTCATATATTTCTTCCGGAACAACGGGCGTTTTATGCGCTCGAAGAATTATGGTCGGACGCTCCACAAGAGGAGATTCCCGATTTAGATTAATAACGATAAAAAATCTCAAGCCAGAATATGAGTATGTTACCGAATAATAGTGGCAATAATCGCAAGCGGCCGATGATGAGTATGTATTGGATGTACGTACTAATCGGCTTAGCATTGGTTGCGCTATATTTTTTCCAAGACGGATCGCAGACCAAGGATGTAGATTGGACAGAGTTTGAACAGGCCGCCAAAGAGGGTCAGATTTCCAAAATCACGGTTTTTGCCGAGAGTGGTATTGCTGAAGGTTATCTGACGGATGCCGGGGCGAAGAAACAAAAGATGGACCTATCCAACGACATCGAAGCGGACAAGAAAATCAAAACTACCATCCCCTCTACCGATAAGATTCAAGATAAGATCGACGCATGGAACGACGCTCTCGTTCAGCAGAAGAAACCTGAAATGAGCGTGACATACGAGAAGGGTTCCGATCTTATGAAGATATTTTGGTATTTCGGGCCAATTCTGGTTTTCTTCCTGTTCTTTATGTTTATGTCAAGGAAGATGAGCGGAGGGGGAGCCGGCGGAGGTATCTTCAATGTAGCCAAATCGAAAGCGAAGATATTCGACAAAAATAATGGCTCGAACGTTACATTTAAAGACGTAGCGGGTCTTGCCGAAGCAAAAGTCGAAGTGGAGGAGATAGTGGATTTCCTGAAAAATCCGCAGAGATACACGGAACTTGGTGCCAAGATACCGAAAGGTGCATTGCTGGTAGGCCCTCCGGGAACCGGTAAGACGCTGCTTGCAAAGGCCGTCGCAGGAGAAGCCAATGTGCCATTTCTGTCGATGTCGGGGTCCGATTTCGTAGAGATGTTTGTGGGAGTAGGTGCTGCTCGTGTACGTGATTTGTTTAAACAGGCAAAGGAAAAAGCACCTTGCATCATATTCATTGACGAGATCGACGCAGTGGGACGTGCTCGTGGTAAGAACCCGAACATGGGGTCGAATGATGAACGTGAAAACACTCTGAATCAGATGCTTACAGAGATGGACGGATTCGGCACCAACAACGGAGTAATTATTCTTGCCGCCACCAACCGCGCCGATATGCTCGACAAGGCCCTTCTTCGTCCGGGGCGTTTCGACCGCCAGATTTATGTGGATCTTCCCGAGCTAAGCGACCGTGTTGAGATTTTCAACGTTCACCTTCGCAAAATCAAGGTTAATGCCAGTCTCGACATCGAGAGTCTCGCTCGACAGACTCAGGGTTTCTCCGGTGCAGATATTGCCAATGTGTGCAACGAGGCAGCCCTAATAGCCGCGCGCAACAACAAGACAGAGGTTACCATAGAGGACTTCAACTCGGCCATCGACCGCATCGTAGGAGGTCTTGAAAAGCGTTCACGCGTATATACAGAAGAGGAGAAAAAGATTATTGCGACGCATGAGGCAGGACATGCAACGGTGAGCTGGATGACAGAATACGGACGTCCGTTGCTGAAGGTCACTATCGTACCGCGCGGACAGGCACTCGGCGCCGCATGGTATGAAGGAGACAACCGCCAACTTATGCCGGAACAATTCCTTAAGGATCAGATATGTAGTCTCTTGGCAGGCCGCGCAGCTGAGGAGCTCTTTGTCGGCGAAATCAGCACCGGCGCATCCAACGACCTTGAACGTGCCAATAAAACAGCGCGAGCAATGGTGGTATATTACGGTTTCTCCGACAAGCTGCCCAATATCAGTTTCCTCGATTCATCGGGACAGGATTATGGATTTACAAAGCCCTATTCCGCCGATACTGAGAAACTGATCGATTCGGAGGTGCAGCGCATCATAAATGAACAATATGAGCGAGCCAAAGATATTTTGAAGCAGCACGTAACGCAACATAACGAAATGCGCGATATGTTGATCGAACGTGAGGTGATCTACACCGCTGATGTAAAAGCAATCCTTGGTCCGCGCAAATGGAAATCTCGCAGCGAGGAGATTGTAGAGATTACCGAAAAAATGAAAGAGGATAAAAAAGCTCTCGGCAACGACAGCGAAGGAGCAGGGACTCCGCCTCCGCTATCAGAAAAAGAATAATTAGGATAAAGGCACGTTTAATATGTGCCTATTTTCTTTACAAGTATTTAAAACACGCGCACATTTTGAACGCATTTTGAAATGGGAAGCGTGTAAAAAAAGAGGAAGGAATACTTGCACAAAATATAAAAAAGTTGTAACTTTGCACCGATTTTCTGTAGACGCAGGGGTCACACCCATATATCTATTTGAATTTCAAAAGAATAACAAACTAATAACAATCCAAAACGTATGAATTATTACGAAACCGTTTTCATTTTAACTCCCGTTTTGTCTGACGATCAGATGAAGGAAGCGGTAGAAAAATTCGCAGGATTTCTGAAAGACAACGGCGCAGAAATCGTAAACGAAGAGGCATGGGGTCTGCGTAAGCTCGCTTATCCCATCCAGAAGAAATCCACGGGTTTCTACACTCTTATGGAGTTCAAGGCAGATCCCACATTGATCAAGAAGCTCGAAACCGCTTACCGTCGTGATGAGCGTGTGATCCGCTTCCTCACTTTCCGTCTTGACAAATATGCTCAGGAATATGCTGCCAAACGTCGCACCCTCAAAGGTAACAAGAATGTAGAATCAGCAGCTGAAGCACAGGCAGAAGTTGCAGAAGCAAAGGAGAATTAATTATGGCAGCAAACAGCGAAATCCGTTATCTCACCCCCCTTACGGTAGATACAAGAAAGAAAAAATACTGCCGTTTCAAACGCAGCGGTATCAAATACATCGACTACAAGGATCCGGAATTCCTGAAAAAATTCCTTAACGAACAGGGCAAGATTCTTCCCCGTCGTATCACGGGCACTTCCCTTAAATTCCAGCGTCGTGTGGCAAAAGCAGTAAAGCGTGCACGTCACCTTGCTCTGCTTCCCTACGTAACCGACCTTATGAAATAAACCTTTTACCAACGACAAAAACAGAAAAATCATGAAAGTTATCTTGAAAGAAAACATAGCTGAACTTGGCTATAAGGATGATGTTGTCGAAGTAAAAGACGGATATGGCCGCAACTACCTTATCCCGAAGGGATTGGCAGTTATCGCATCGTCAGCCGCACTGAAGCAGCTTGCTGAAGATAAAAAACAGCGCGCACACAAGATTGCAAAGATTCTGGAAGAAGCTCAGGCCAAAGCTACGGCACTCGAAGGAATTCGTCTCACAATCCCGGCCAAAGCCAGCTCAACCGGCACAATCTTCGGCTCTGTCAATGCCGCTCATATCGCAGAAGAGCTTCACAAGCTCGGCCACGACATAGATCGCAAGATCATCTACCTCAAAGACCCTGTAAAAGTTGCAGGCGTATACACAGCCACTATCAAACTTCACAAAGAAGTATCTGCCGATATCGAATTTGAGGTTGTGGCAGAGGAAGAGGAGAAATAATCCAAGCCATCAAATTACAGAGTGCTATCACTCTGCTTGAAGAATAGAGTGTATCAGATTTATACAATTTGATACACTCTCCTTGTTTTATACGAATTATTCATGAACAAAGCGTAAGTGAAATTTTTTAATAATAAAAAAACATGAATTTGTATAAAACAGGAAGTTTGCTCTTGGATATTAGTCTTGCCATTCTTCTGGCGTGCGTAATTGTGAGAATAATATTGACAACGCTATATTTCAGACGAAATGGGAGTAAAGAATTAACTGATTGCCAGAGAAGAACGTTGAGAAATACGGTTTACATCATATTATCCGTCGCAATATTGTTCGGGATTTCATCCCTGATAGTACAAATAATTTATTTAATTTAGGGGAAGATTTCCATTAGGTTTTACCTGCGAGAATTTGCACGAAATAAGTTTTTTTTGTAATTTTACCGCAAATTAGGCAAACAGCGGAATATGCCTCATAGAGGACGTTTACAAAACATAATGGAAACCGGTTATGTATTGTAAAAGAGTAATTTACGATATGGGCAATAATATTTGGAAGGTTTTTATCAGGCAGTAAAAGTATTCCGGTTTGTCGGTTATATAAATTGTAAATTAAAGAAAAAATAAAAATATGAAATTCAATGTTTCCGGGAAGGCCCTGCAAACACAGCTTCTCGCTGTCAGTAAGGTAATAAATTCCAAAAATGCACTATCCATCCTCGATAATTTTCTTTTCGAGATCAAGGAAGACAAACTTTACATCACTGGAAGCGATCAGGAAAATGTGGTTCGCGCCGAGTTGGAAATAATGGAATCTGACAGCGATGGTTCGATTGCCGTAAGTGCCAAACGTATGCTCGACATAATGAAAGAGGTAAACAATCAAGCACTTACCTTTATCATTGATGAGAATACGATGGAAATCGACATAAAATTTCTCAACGGGCATTTTAATTTCAAAGGCATCAGCCATGAGGAATATCCCCGTCCGGCAGCCATGGAGCCTGACAGCATCACATTCCCTCTACCCGTAACTACGGTTCTCAAGGGTATCGAGAATACACTGTTCGGAGCCTCGACGGAGACTATCCGACCCATCCTGACAGGTATTCTCTGGGACATTCACAATGACGACATCACGTTCGTGACTACCGATACTCACAAGCTTGTACGCTACATCAACCGTGAGTGTGTCCCGGCTACGGAAGTGAAATTCACCATGCCTCCTAAGCCTGCCAACATCCTTAAATCTATTCTCTCCAAGGAGGATGAAACGGTGATTCTCACCCTTGACAGCAAGAGTGCGACATTCAAATTTGGCTCGTATACACTCTCTTGCCGTTTCATAAAAGGGGTATATCCCAATTATGAGCGAGTGATTCCGGCAGACAACCCGTTCATACTGACTGTCGACCGAGTGACGATGCTCAATGCAATGCGTCGTGTTGCTCTCTCCGCTTCGATGGCCTCCAATCTGGTGCGTTTCAATATTCAGCCCGACGAGGTGCTCCTGTCCTCACAGGATCTTGATTACGGGACATTTGCCGACGAGCGCGTAGCCTGCGAATATTCAGGCAACACGATGACCATTGGTTTCAATGCGACATATATGATTGAACTGCTCTCCAACCTCAAGAGCGAAACGGTTACAATCAATCTCAGCGATCCTTCGAGACCGGGCATTTTCAAACCGGAACAGCAACCGGAGAAAGAGGATATACTGATGCTCCTTATGCCGATGCAGGTGATAGACTATTAAATCAAGTCTGATATGGAATTGAAATTAGAGAGACCATTAGTATTTTTCGATCTCGAAACAACGGGCATCAACGTAACGCACGACCGCATCGTTGAAATTTCCATTGTGAAAGTCTTTCCCGGCAAAAGCGAGCCTCTCGTAATCACACGACGGGTAAATCCCGGCATCCCCATTCCTCCGTCAGCTACGGCCGTGCATCACATATCCGACGCTGATGTAGCCAACGAGCCTACGTTTAAGGAGATAGCCGAATCTATTAAAGAGCTGTTTACTGACAGCGATGTGGCCGGTTTTAACAGCAACAAATTCGATATGCCGCTTCTCATCGAGGAATTCACGCGTGCAGGTATTACCTTCAATACGGCAGAGATTCGCTTTATCGACGTTCAAGTACTCTATCATAAGCTGGAGCAGCGCACACTCAGCGCAGCCTACAAGTTCTACTGTCAGAAAGAACTTGAGAACGCACATTCGGCTACGGCCGACACGTACGCTACCTTCGAGGTGCTTAAGGCAATGCTGTCGCGATATGACAACCTTGAAAACGACGTCAAATTTCTCTCTGAGATGTCGGACAACGGCGCTCTCGATCTCTCCGCACGCATCGTAAGAAACGCAGAAGGCGTAGTTGTCTTCAACTTCGGGAAACACAAAAACGTTCCTGTGACTGAAGTATTTCGTAAAGATCCGTCATTCTACACATGGATGATGCAGAGTGATTTCCCCAAGAACACGAAAGACGTTCTGACAGGTCTCCGTGGAGAATGGCTTAGAAATACCCGCAAGTAAAACCATCAAGACTAACATGCTGAAAGGCAAACATATAATACTGGGCATAAGCGGCGGTATCGCTGCTTTTAAAAGTGTCTATTTACTCAGATTGCTGGTCAAGGCCGGCGCCGAGGTGCAGGTTGTAATCACTCCAAACGGGAAAGAATTCATCACGCCCGTTACACTCTCTTCACTCTCAGGCAGACCCGTCATAAGCGAGTTTTTTACAGCCAATACGGGCGAATGGCATAGCCACGTAGATCTCGGCCTATGGGCCGACGCTATGATTGTGGCTCCGGCAACGGCATCCACGATAGCTAAAATGGCTAACGGTGTTGCCGACAATATGTTAATCACAACTTATCTCTCGGCAAAGGAGCAAGTATTCGTCGCCCCGGCGATGGATCTTGACATGTACCGACATCAGTCCACCGTGCGAAACCTCAACACTCTTCATGCAGACGGTGTTGAGATAATCGAGGCAACGAGCGGAGAATTGGCCAGCCATTTGATTGGTAAAGGGCGTATGGCAGAGCCGGAAGAAATCGTCAGACGTATGGAGGCTTGGTTTGAAAACGAAGCCTGCAAGCCGCTTAAAGGTGAAAGAATCTTAATAACGGCAGGACCTACATACGAAAACATTGACCCCGTGCGTTTTATAGGTAACTATTCAAGCGGGAAAATGGGGTTTGCATTAGCCGAGGAAGCTGCTCGAAGAGGAGCTGAAGTTGAACTTGTTTGCGGGCCGGTAAATCTCACCACAACAGCCACAAACATTCATCGCACTGACGTCAGAAGCGCTGCGGAAATGTTAAGTGCGTGTGAAAAGTGTTGGAATGATTGCACTGCGGCTATTTTTTGTGCGGCCGTAAGCGATTACACCCCTGAGACGTGTGCGGATACAAAAATTAAACGAGAGAAATTGGGTGAAATGACATTGAAACTTGTGAAAAACCCCGATATTGCCGCTACTATCTCCAAAAACAAAAAAGATCGTCTCTGCGTTGGATTCGCACTTGAAACAGATAACGGCATGGAGAACGCCACAGACAAGATAATCCGCAAAAATCTTGACTGGATTGTCCTCAATTCCCTGCAAGACAAGGAGGCCGGCTTTGCGAAAGACACCAACAAAGTGACGCTGATTTCCAAAGATGGTCGCCATATTCCATTTCCGGCCAAAAGCAAAAAAGATGTGGCTGCCGACATTCTGGATACCGTCTTTAATAAAGATGGTCGCTGCAGTCAGACGCAGTAAGGGAGAGCGAATGCAAATTTTATGTACCGCCTGAGTAGAGCAAACATAAATAAGATAATATGAAATATACACATATAAAAATTGTGACGATAATCGTCGCTATCTTGCTTTTTGGCCGACAATTTGCTGTAGCTCAGGAGCTCCGCGCTGATGTCGAGGTCAATTCTACTGCTATTCAGGGGACTAACAAGAGTGTTTTTGAGACTCTTCAGCAATCCATAAGCGAATACATCAACAACACGACTTGGACCAATACGCAATTCGCACCCAACGAGAAAATAGAATGTCGTTTCTTTTTCACGGCAAAAGGATATGAGGATGACCGCATAAAAGGGGAACTCCAAGTACAGCTCTCGCGTCCTGTATATAACTCCACCTATACCACCTCCCTTTTCAATTTCCGCGATACAAAAGTAGAGTTTGAATACCGCGAAGGAGATCCGCTGATCTATAATGAACAGTCATTTGACAACAACCTCGTGGGCATTATCAATTACTACGTCTATCTGCTCCTCGGCATCGACTTTGATTCCTTCTCTTATCTCGGTGGACAGCCCTATTTCGACCGTGCCGCCTCTATCGTGCAAATGGCGCAGTCGAGCGGTGAGATAGGTTGGAAAACTTTTGAAGATACCAAGAATCGGGCTGCAGTTCTGGCATCCTATACCGACGGCAACACGTCCGGAATACGCAAACTCCTCTATGATTACCACCGCAAAGGTCTCGACGAGATGGTTACGAGTCCCGATAAAGGGCGCGAAGTGATAACCAATTCACTCGACGAAATCGACAAAATACAGAAGACTGCGCCGATGTCGGTAGCATTATCCATTTTCCGCGATACAAAACTCGACGAGCTTGTAAATGTCTATTCAAAGGCACCACAGTCGGAAAGAGACAAAGCCTACGATATATTGATGCCCATCTACCCTACTGACGCCGAACGCATCGATCAAATCAAGACACCCGAGGAAAAGAAATAATTGAATTTTTAAATGCTTAGCAGTCTCAAAATAAGCAATTTTGCACTTATCGATTCCCTAGAAACCGATTTCCCGGATGGATTCATTTCTGTCACTGGCGAAACCGGCGCCGGCAAATCCATTATCCTCGGTGCATTGGGATTGCTTTCCGGAGGTCGCGCAGACACCAAGACACTTCGCAATGACAAGGAAAAAGCTGTAATTGAAGCAACGTTTAAAACCCCCTCATCGGCACTCAAGCCATTTTTTGAAGAAAACTCACTTGACTGGGACGAAAGCGAGCTTATTTTACGCCGTGAGATAACCCCCTCCGGCAGATCACGCGCATTTATCAATGACACTCCCGTCACTCTCCAGACTCTTTCAAATATTTCTCCTCTGCTCATCGACATTCATTCGCAGCATAATAATCTTCTCTTGCGCGATCCCCGTCACCAGCGTATGATTATCGATTCGTACGGAGATTACGATGATTTGCTGAATGACTGCGATGCCGATTTCCGCCGTTTCATAAAGTTACATTCCCGACTTGTTAAATTAAAAAAAGAGAGCGACGGATTAAAGCAAAATAAGGAATTACTGACATTGCAGCTCGCTCGCCTCGATAAGCTAAATTTGAAGAAAGGTGAAATAGCTGAATTGGAACAGACATCTCAATTTCTTTCGGAAGCGGAAGAAATCCATTCAGTCCTTTCTATGGCTTACGATAGCCTCGAAGGAGCCGAGACAAACGCGCTGTCGCTTCTTACAGAATCTGCCAACGCGCTGAATGCAGCTAACCTCAGTTTAATCGAAAATACGGAGCCATCAATTCACTCTCGTATCGAAGCCGTCTCAATCGAGCTGAAAGACATCTGCTATACATTACGCACCCTACTCTCAAAGGCCGAATCTGATCCGGTCCTTCTTGAAAAGACCGACAACAGAATAAGAGCCGTCTACGAGACAGCAAAATATTTCCAGACAACAGATCCCGAATCTCTCGTCGTCAAGCATAACGAGCTGAAGAATCAGCTTGCATCAATCGAAAGCGGATCTCCTGAGCTGAAAGAGCTCGAAAAGGAGGCATCCGTTCTTGCGGCAAAGCTACATAATACCGCTGCTGAAATTTCCCTGAAACGCAAAGAGTGCGCAGAAAAATTCTCTCGCAGAATTATGGAAATATGCCGTCCCCTCGGGCTGCCCAATCTTCGTTTTGAAGTAAAATTCACTAAAGGGAAAATCGGAGCAGAAGGTCAAGACAACATCGAATTCCTATGCGCCTTCAATAAGAATCAAGAACCTTTACCTCTTGCAAAAGCGGCCTCCGGAGGGGAAATCTCGCGCATCATGCTCGCGGTCAAGGCTCTTGTTGCAGAACGAATCCAGCTTCCCACAATGATCTTTGACGAAGTTGATTCCGGCGTCTCCGGGGAAGTGGCGGCAAAGATTGGCTCTCTGATGCGTGACCTTGCGTCATCCATGCAGATAATCACCGTCACCCATCTCCCACAAGTTGCCGCAGCGGGAACGTCGCAATTCCACGTTTTCAAAGAGGATAATGACAATCATACCCTTACGCATATCCGACGTCTCGCAGGCGATGACCGTGTAAACGAAATAGCCCGTCTCCTCAGTGGCGATACAATCAACGACGCCGCTATTCTCAATGCAAGGGAACTTTTACATCTAAACAGTTAAATTTACTATGGATAAGAACAGTTACATATTCGGTATCCGTGCCATAATAGAAGCGATTGAAGCCGGTAAGACTATTGATAAAATATTGATAAGAAGAGATCTTGGCGGCGAACTCGCATCCGAACTTAATGCTTTGGTCAAGGACCGGGACATCCCCGTGCAGCGTGTTCCCCTTGAAAAGCTCAACCGCATTACCCGCAAGAATCATCAAGGAGCTATCGCGATGCTCTCTCCGGTGGAATATTATCGTATTGACCAACTTATCCCGACGATATATGAATCCGGGAAAAATCCTTTCTTTATCATTCTTGACGGACTGACGGATACACGTAATTTCGGAGCCATAGCGCGCACTGCGTCATGCGCCGGTGCGGATGCAATTATTATTCCCGAACGCAACAGCGTCTCCGTCACACCCGATGCCGTAAAGACATCTGCCGGTGCGCTTATGTCGCTTCCGGTCTGCCGTGTAAAATCTGTTGCAGAGGCAGTCAAAGAGTTGCAGGCCAATGGGATAAAGGTTGTCGCAGCTTCTGAAAAGGCAACCGCCGAATATGACAACGGCGATTATACCGGACCGATTGCAATTGTTATGGGTGCAGAAGACGTCGGCATCAGCGATGACGTATTGCGCATCTGTGATGAAATCGTAGCAATTCCGATGACAGGGCCTATCGCGTCGCTGAATGTATCCGTTGCCGCCGGCATTGTAATTTATGCCGTGGTACGCTCCAGACGCTCCTGATTTATCATCCTCCGAAATAATTTTTGAGGGTCAAAAATTTGCTTATTCAATCAGATTGCACTAACTTTGCATTCCAAATCTACGGCGACGAAGAGACGTTTCGCCATAACGATATTATTTTATGATTAATCGCATTCTCATTAGAATTAAAGTAGTGCAGCTTCTGTACTCCTATTTATTGCTCGAGAAGCATTTCATGATAGAAAGCCAGCCTACTCCTCCCACAAAGGAGAAGCGCTATGCGTATTCTTTATATCTCGACGCGCTCGTACTCGCCGTAAAAATTGCACGGGATATTGAAAAACGAGGCGGAGAGAAACCTCTGATGAGCAATCGCTTCATCACACGTCTTCTTGACGACGAAAAGATTAAGTCGTTGCTTCTTAAATATGACAACAACACATTCCCCTTCGGGAAGATACTGCCGGAGCTGACAGTAAAAATCAAAGATTCCGGTATTTATAAAAATTATCTCAAGCAAAAAGGCAACGAATCGTCGGGCGCAGCCGACGTCAATTTCTGGAAAGGTATTTTCAATATAATCATTTTCCCGGACGAGCATTTTAACGAGGCTTGCACAGGCATCGAGAACTATTCCATACGAGGTGTGGAACGGATGAAGGAGTTGATGGAATTCACATTCACCAACTATCTGACATCATATTCCAATCTCAGCGATGCGCTTAAAGCACTCGAGAAGAGCCTCATGAAGGCCCGTGAGCTATATTTTATGCTCCTTACCCTTCCTATTGAGATTACATCGCTCCGTGCGCAGCAAATAGATGAAAACCGCCATAAATATCTCCGCACAAACGAAGATGTGAATCCTAATATGCGGTTTGTAGACAATCAGCTCGTCACGCTTCTTGAGCAGAATCCCCGCATAACAGAATTTGTAGAAGATCACAAACTGAACTGGCTCCCCGGCGACCATATTCTCCTCAATTCGCTTCTCAAACAGATTATGGAATCCGATCTTTACAAAGACTATATGGATTTCCCCGTAAGCGATTTGCACACAGACTGCGAATTTTGGCGGAGCGTTTTCAAAACGATAATCTTCCGAAACGAGAATTTCATCGAGAACCTCGAAGACAAGTCAGTATATTGGAACGATGACATCGACATCATCGGCACATTCGTCCTCAAAACGCTGAAACGATTTGACGAGAGCAATGGTGAAGATGTTGTCATGGATATGTACAAAGACGAAGAAGACCGTCAGTTTGGCCCGACACTCTTTACCGACGTAGTCAAGAATCAGGACACATTGCGAGGCTATATAGATGAAACGCTGAATAAATCAAATTGGGAAACGGATAGACTTGCATTTATGGATATTGTGGTCTGCATGACAGCGATAGCAGAAATCCTCAATTTCCCCAAAATTCCTCTTCAGGTATCGGTGAACGAGTATATAGAAATCGCGAAAGCGTACAGCACGGCGCAGAGCGGAAATTTCGTCCACGGTCTTATCGGCGCAATTGTCAGTCGCCTTCAAGAACAAAAATTACTCCTCAAAACACAATAGATTAATAATTAAATAACAAACGATAAAATGTCAAACTACATCTTTCTTCAAGCTCAGCAGGGCGGCGGTCTCGGCGGCATCATTATGATTGTCGCAATGATCGTGATTTTCTATTTCTTTATGATTCGTCCTCAGTCGAAAAAGCAGAAAGAAATTAAAAAAGCTCGCGAAGCTATGAAATCAGGCGACAAGGTTGTGACCGCCGGCGGTATCCATGGCAAGATCAAAAGCATCGATGAAAATACAATCATGCTTGTGATCGACAAAGATGTCATTATCAAGGTGGATAAAGCATCTGTCTATCCTGCCGAACCTGCCGCACCGGAAAAGAAATAATCGCCAACGCAATAGTTGTCCGGAATCAATCGCATATTCGGAAACATCATTATGAGCAATAATCTTGAAAACATTACGAAACGCTGGAAAGGCATCAAAGCTTCTTCCGGCTTTCGTAATTTCCTGATATTTCTCATTTTCATTGTTCTTTCGACCTTCTTCTGGCTCATCATTGCGATGAACGACAGCGCTCAGGGGACATTCGACGTGCGCATCAACATCATCGGTGTGCCTGACAGCGTGACGTTTATTAACGATCCTCCGGCCTCTATCCATCTGACAGTGCGCGACAAAGGCACGCGACTCTTCCGTGCTCAAATGCAAAAGCCGAAACTGAACATCAATTTCCGCGATTTTGCTTCGGGCAACACGCTCAGATTTTCACATTCCGACCTCAACGGCGCGCTCAAATCCATCTTCGGCCCATCTGCGCAGATTATCACGACATCTCTTGATTCTCTTATGCTTTCCTACTCAAAAGAGCCGGGGAAGCGTGTACCGATTGTCGTCAATACCAACGTGCAGGCGGCCTCCGGAAAGGTAATATCAGGAATCCCCTCCTCCAATGTGAAATCCGTATTGCTCTATTCCACGACAGTAGACCTTGACACCATTTCGCGCGTCTACACTAAAACCGTAGTCAGGCGCAAACTTAAGGAAACGACTGAAGTGGAAATAAGCATCCGTCCGATAAAAGGTGTGAAGATAGTGCCTGCCAGAGTTAAAATCACGATTCCCATAGAACCTCTCGTGAAGAAGACTGCTATGATTCCTATCCATATCCGCAATGCACAGCAGGGATATAGTATTCTCCTGTTTCCGGACAACGTTGAGGTGAGTTATTTCGTTCCGATGAGCCGTTTCAACGACAAGACCGAAGATTTTGAGATCAGCGCGGATTTCTCACAGGCTAACGCTTCATCTTCCGGCAAACAGGCTGTCAAGATAGAACGCACACCTGCCGGCGTTTTCAATGCTTCGCTGAAAATTGATTCCGTGGAATATACCATTATCAAATAAGAAGCTGAGATGAACAGGCAGACAAGAGTATGTATAACTGGAGGTATCGGGTCCGGCAAGAGTGTGATTTCCCGCATCTTGCGACTGAAGGGTTATCGAGTTTACGACTGCGATTCGGAGGCAAAAAAAATAATGGAATCGTCGCCGGAAATAATTATGCAGATTGAGAAAATCCTGAATTGCTCCTGCATAGATTCTATCGGACAATTGAATAAAAAAGCCATTGCCGACATAATTTTTGCTGACAAAGAAAAACGCCAGAAAGTCAATTCCGTCGTTCATAAAGCCGTTCGCGACGATTTCAACTCAGTATGTTCAAATCATAAGGAGAAGATAGTATTCATCGAGACTGCCATCCCTTCAACTGCGGCAATCGCCGATATGGTCGACAGAATCTGGCTCGTCTCTGCTCCTGAAACGCTACGGATGTCACGTATAAAGATACGGAACGGCCTTTCCGAATGTGAAATAAAGAAACGTATATCCTCTCAAAAAGCAGAATTTGATTCATTGCCTGCCGAAAAGACATCTGTAATTATTAACGACGGTATTTCTCCTGTCCTTCCGGAAATTGACTCTCTTCTGTCATCCTCGCGAATTTTTACATAATCAAACAAAAAGAGAATTAAAAAACAAGAATATTATGCTTAGACAAATATTATCAATCACAGGGAAACCGGGTCTTTATAAGATTCTGACTCAAAGCACGAAAACCCTCCTCGTATAAGACATCACTTCCGGGAAACGTTTGCTTGTCGGTG
>JAGAUF010000011.1 GCA_017620885.1 Muribaculaceae bacterium | reverse complement strand
TAAGGTTGATTACAATTATTTGCCTGCTTTAGTCGGGCTTTTCGGACGAATCTTCATACCGTCCTTGACATTGATTCCGACACCTTCCACAACTACAACGTCACCGGGTTTCAAACCTGAAGTCACGATATAGTTTTTGCCGTCAGACATCTCCTCTACGGTAATAGGTGTGGAATGTACCTTGCTGGAATCGCCAAGCACGAAACAGAATTTCATATCCTGCACCTCGTAAGTGGCCTTCTGCGGAATTTGAATGGCGCTCGGAGAGAAGGAAGGAATCAGCACGGCACCGGTGCTTCCACTGCGGAGCATACCGTTGGTATTGGGGAACGATGCCTTTGCAGTAGCTGAGCCCGTAGCCTGATCAAGCACGCCAGAGAGGGATACGATCTTACCTTTCTGGCCGTAAACTTCACCATTGGCAAGCTGAAGGCTGACAGGGGGAAGAGCAGCGAGAGCCTCATTGAGCGTGCGACGTCCGTTTTCAGTCAGCGCCAACACCTCTTTCTCGTTCATCGAGAAATACGCCTCTACCTCACCATTATTGGATATGACGGTCAGAAGAGTCTGCGGACTTACGAGAGCCCCCTCCTTAAAATCAATCGTGCCCACAACACCCGACGTCGGAGCAGTGACCGATGAATATGAGAGATTCTTCTTTGCCGTCACCACCTGAGCCTGACACTGTGCCAATTGAGCTTTGGCAGCGTTGAGCTGATCTACCGACGTCTGATATGCCGACGGAGCGATAATATTCTTGTCAAGAAGTATTTTATCGTTGGTACACTGAGTACGCGCAACGTTTACGTTTGCCTGAGCAACCTTAACGGCAGCTTCCGCTGCATCAACGGCTGCCTTAAGCGAAACCTGATCGATTGTAAAAAGCAACTGACCGGCGCTAACCTGCTGACCCTCTTTCACATGAACTTTCGTCAGAAAGCCCGTAATCTGAGGACGAATCTCAACGTCGTTCTTTCCATGCAAAGTGGCAGGATAAGCTGTTTCAAGTGCAGCGTCCTCTTCGCTTACGGTAATTGTAGCAAGCTCCATTTCCTGATCTTGCTGTTGCTGTCCGGAATCTTTTTTACACGAAATTGCAAGCAATGACATCACAGCCATAACACTTGCCCCATAAATGAGAAACTTCTTATTCATAGCGAAATCTTTATTTTCTTAGTAATTTCAGTCGCAGGGGCAATCGTGTGGAGATCGGACCTGCCATTTCAAGGTGCAAAATTACAAAATATTTCGATATGATTCTCAAAATATGAGACCTAATCAGACATTTTGACCAACTTTACACACCATTAGAAAACTCATCCTTTAATTTAAGTTTTCCACTATTATCAATACCTCAATCCCGAATATTAAAACTGCATAAAACGTTGAATTGTTCGTAATAAATCCAAAAAAATTAAAAGCCGATTCGATAACAAATAGAGGTGCAAAAGCGTTGAACAGTTATGAATCTGACTGACTTAAAGATTAAAGGGGAAGTTAAAACCGACCTTACTCACCGTGTGCTCTACTCTACCGATGCATCCGCCTACTGCCTGATGCCGCTTGGCGTAGCATATCCCGCTGACTCTGCCGACGTAGTGGAAATCGTCAGATTCGCCCGACAAAACGCTATCCCTATCATCCCGCGCGCAGCTGGAACATCATTGGCGGGACAGGTCGTGGGGAAAGGACTCGTTGTCGATATTTCAAGGCATCTCAATAGAATTATTAAAATAAATAAGGAGGAACGATGGGTGAAGGTTCAGCCGGGCGTCGTTCGCGAAGAGCTCAACGCATATCTAAAGCAATACGGCCTCTTCTTCGGGCCGGAAACGTCTACGTCAAACCGCTGCTGCATCGGCGGAATGGCCGGCAATAATTCGTGTGGCTCACATTCCTTATTCTATGGCAATACACGCGACAATCTTCTTGAGGCCACTGTTGTCCTTTCCGACGGGTCCACGGCCGTATTCAAGGCCTTGACACCGCAGGAGGTGAAGCAAAAAGCGACTCTCGACAACTTGGAAGGACAGATATATCGCGAAATCACAGAAATGCTCTCCGACGAGGACACTCGTAAAATAATCAGCGATAATTATCCTGACCCCACCATACTTCGACGAAACACAGGATACGCTCTCGACGAACTTTCTGACGCCAATTGCTTCTCTACCTCTTCTCCCCACCCCTTCAATCTGTGCAAAATCCTCGCCGGCTCCGAGGGGACACTCGCCTTCGCCACGGAGCTGAAATTGAATCTCGTGCCGATTCCTAAGGGTAAGAACGGCGTGATATGCGTACACTGCCACACACTCTCCGAAGCCTTCGACGCCAACCTCGTCGCTCTGCGATATAACCCCTCCGCCGTGGAGCTGATCGACAGAACGATTCTACAGCTCTCCAAGAACAATATAACGCAAAATCGCAACCGATTTTTCCTGCAAGGCGACCCAGCCGCATTGCTCGTCATCGAATTGCAGGAAACCTCGGATGACGCTTTCAAAGAAGCGTGCGACAGCATAATCAGCGCACTTCGCTCCGACAATCTCGGCTACGCCTACCCTATCATCGAAGGCGACCGTATCAACGCTGTCTGGAATCTACGAAAAGCCGGTCTCGGTCTTCTTTCAGGCACCCCGGGCAGCCGCAAACCCGTTGGCGTAATCGAGGACACTGCTGTCGCGCCTGCTCAACTGAAGCAATTCCACCGTGAACTGAAACAGATGCTTGACTCTCACGGACTCAGCTGCGTCTATTATGCACATATCGGAAGCGGTGAACTTCATCTTCGCCCTATTCTTGACCTTAAGGAGGATTATGACCGCCAACTGTTTCGTACAGTAGCGCGAGAAACTGCCGTCATAGTCCGCAAATACCGTGGCTCGCTCAGCGGTGAACACGGCGACGGTCGACTGCGAGGAGAATTTCTCCCTATCGTGCTCGGTGAGGACGTCTATGAGATGCTCAAAACTGTCAAGAAAATCTTCGATCCGCATAATATCTTCAATCCCGGGAAAATCGTCGATGCCCCACCGATGAACACTTCGTTGCGTTATCGTCATTCCCCACTCGAAAACCTCCCCACATATTTTGATTTCTCCTCAAAGAAAGGATATGTATGCGCCATCGAGCAATGCAACGGATCGGCCGACTGCCGTCGTAGCGGAATCGCCGGAGGTGTAATGTGCCCATCCTTTCGGGCAACTCACGACGAAACGCACGCCACTCGTGCCAGAGCCAATTTCCTCCGCTATATACTCACCGATTCGGGAATAGAAGATCCCTTCTCCTCATCCGACGCTCTCCAACTCCTTTCCACCTGTCTGAGTTGCAAAGCGTGCAAAGCAGAATGTCCTTCTAACATAGATTTATCGCGTCTCAAGGCGGAATTTCTTCAACACCATTACGACCGGCACGCCATTCCGTTGCGGGTTCGGCTCATCTCCGCTCTTCCTGCTATACAGCGAATCGGAATGACAGCCCCTGCTCTTTACAATGCCATTGTTTCATCCTCGGTATTTTCGGGATTTATCAAGAGACTCCTCAAATTTGCACCTCAACGTGATCTCCCCATAATCAGTCGACATACGCTGCGTCATTACGCCGCATCACTCGCCACTGTATGTCCTCCCAACGGACACACATTTTTTCTGTTCATAGATGAATTTACGAATTATCAGGACGTTGAGACCGGAATACATTTTATCTCCCTTATGACACGCCTCGGCTATTGCGTACGCACTGTCGCGAATGCTCCCAGCGGACGTATAGATTTTTCCAAAGGTTTTCTCAAAAAAGGGAGACGTTGCGCCGAAGCAAATATAAGAATTTTCCGAGACATAATTTCGGAAGATACACCATTAGTGGGCATAGAGCCTTCCTGCATCCTCTCCTTCCGCGACGAATACCCTGACATTGTCGGCGACGCACTCAAAGCGGATGCCCGTCGCCTTACCGGCAACACACTTCTCTTCGACGAATTCATCTGCCGAGAAATAGAAGCAGGAAGAATACGCGCAGACAGATTCACCGATGCTCCGCTTAATATTCTTCTGCACGGACACTGCCATCAGAAAGTTCTCGCTTCCGTTGAGGCGAGCAAACGAATGTTGGAATTACCACCCAACTATCACTGCGAAATCGTTGATGCTGCCTGCTGCGGTATGGCCGGGGCCTTCGGCTACGACAAACTCAATTACGAACTCTCTATGCGCATCGGCGAAGAAACTCTCTTCCCTGCTATCCGCAAAGCCATCCCGGACTACATCATCTCCGCCCCCGGCACCTCCTGTCGTCAGCAGATCCGCCACGCCACCCAAGCCAAACCCCTTCACCCCGTCTCCATTCTTCTGCAAGCGCTGTTAGAACCGGTTCGACAATAAATTATTTAAAAATTTTTATTTTAGATGTCAATAATTTTATACTTGAGAATTATTGACAAACGTACAATTTCCTGCACCGATTCAACAATTAATTTTACACATTATATCATTTAAACTATTTCATCGGCATTAATTCAAATTTTCCCGCCGCCTCATTTGACTAATTTTTGCATTATTTCGTCCATTTCCATAAAATATTTTAAAATCATCAAAACAATTTTAAGATACATCCGTTATATTTAAAAGGGATTATCCATATACAGCAACCTACAACTTGAATACTTTTATCCGAATTTACTATAATTTCTAACAAAAAATCACACAAAATGAGCCACAAAAAAAAACGATTTACTGTGTAATAATAGCAATCTGCACATTGGTTGTTTCTTGTTCAAACGATGATCCTTCGGTTCCGCCGACAAATCCTCCGGTAGAAAATCCTGATACTCCGGATAAACCTGATGAACCGGAAAACCCCGAGAATCCGTGGTTGGACGCAATTCCTGAGGAAGATCTCAACAGCGCATGGTGGAATCCCTCCGCTCCGGAGTCTCCATCGGATAATGACAAATTCGTCGGCATAGCAATGACACGCGACCAGCTCTTCATCAATGAAAAGGCTATGAATTATTCTCTTGACCTTTTCCGCCGATTGGTTGCAGAGAATCCTAATGAAAATGTTGCGGTATCGCCTGTCGGAATCACTCAATACCTCGGTATGCTGGCTAACGCCACATCGGGCGATTCGCAAAAGGAAGTGCTCGCAGCATGGGGCGCAAACGATTACTCTATCGCAGCACTAAACGATTATTTCCGCGCAATAAACTCGTACCTGAAAGCCGATTATACAAATATCTCAAAGAGCTGGGGCAATGCTGTTTGGGTTGATCCCTCTTTATCCGTTCTCCCCTCGTTTAGCGCCTCTATGAAAGATATATTCGGTGCGGACACTAAATCTGCTTCTCTCTCGGCTGACCAAGGGAAGAACACGATCAATGAGTGGGCAAGCTCTACTACACATTCATCGGTGCAGAATTTGCTCGCGCAGGCTCCCGGAGGTTCCGTTTGTTTCTCTAACGCTTTGACTGCAGATGTCCCGTTAGTGTTTTCCACATACGGTCAGAATCCTAAGCAATCGATTTCAAAGGACAAGTTTACCAATAGCGACGGCTCAGTAAATGACAATGTAAATTATGTACATTGGACTAATTGCAACTATTATTATATTGAGACATTGAATGCCATGTATGCCTCAATCTACCTTCCCGGCTCTCTGAGAATGATCCTCATTGCTCCTGTAGCAAACGGTGACTATGCAACGGTGGAAGAAGGATTCACTTTCAGACAATTCTGCTACATATTCAACAATCACAAGGGACAGGTAGCCAATAGCAATCTCGCATATCCGCAATTCACTCTCAATAAGTCGATTGTTCTCAATTCTCTCTTATCCGAAAAAGGTCTTGGGAATATTCTTAACGGCAAAGGAACATTTGCCAATCTCTTCGATGCCGGCACATTCTCAGGCAATTTCAAGATCGGCACACTCTCGCAGGCTGTCAATCTTAACTTCGGCAAGGACTCTAACGGCTCTTTAGGAACGGCCACTGCAGGTCGCCCGGCCAATGGAGATACAAAGGCGCTCAATCCTCATCCTGAAAACGTCAATGCAAATCAACCCTTCTATATGGTTATCTTAGATGGTCGTTCAGGCACGATTTTCACAATCGCCAAGATTTGCAAAATGTAAACATACACTGATCTGACGATATTTCGGGTGCGTTTCAAATCGGAAGCGCACCCGTTTTTATGGAATAACTCCTGTTTTTCTGAAACTTTTCTGAAACTTTATAAAAGGCTTTATAAAAGTTAGGGAAATAGTTCTGAAAAGATTTTGCCATCTCGCGAATTGTTAGTAAATTTGCAGACTTTTATAGAGGTCTGCACAGGCCAAAATAAAACGACAATTAGTAAAATTTTAAAATAAATACCTAACAATCACATGAACAGCTCACTTAAATTATGCCCCAACAAAGTGGTGCAGTTTTTGGGCAAGTCCCCGGAAGAATTCCGCAAAGAGGACATCATCCGTTTCGTATCTGAAAACGGAATCAGAATGGTAAACTTTATGTATCCCGCCGACGATAACCGTCTGAAGACGCTGAATTTCGTTATCAATTCGGAGGAATACCTTGATTCTATCCTTACCTACGGCGAACGTGTCGATGGTTCGAGCCTCTTCCCCTTCATCGAGGCAGGCAACAGCGACCTCTACGTTATTCCCCGTTATTCTACGGCTTTCGTAGATCCCTTCGCTGAGATTCCTACACTGACACTTCTCTGCTCCTTCTTCGGTAAAGAGGGCAAACCGCTCAGCTCCGCGCCCGACCAGACGCTCAGAAAAGCTTGCGAAGCTTTCACAGAAAAGACCGGCATGGAGTTTTATGCTATGGGCGAGCTTGAATATTACGTAATCTACGACGATAACGGCCTCTTCCCCGCTTCTGACCAGAAAGGTTATCACGAGTCAGCTCCCTACGCCAAGTTCAACGATTTCCGTGCCGAGTGCATGGACCTCATCGCACAGGCAGGCGGACAGATCAAATACGGCCATAACGAGGTGGGCAACTTTACGCTCGACGGAAAAATCTACGAGCAGAACGAAATCGAATTCCTGCCGATTCCCGCTCTTCAGGCTGCCGACAATCTGATGATTGCAAAATGGATCATCCGTACGCTCGGTGCCAAGAAAGGCTACGACGTGACGTTCGCACCGAAGATCACAGCCGGAAAAGCCGGTAGCGGTCTGCACATCCACTTCAAGATTATGAAGGACGGACAGAACCTGATGATCGAGAACGGCGTTCTCAGCGACACTGCAAAGAAAGCAATCGCCGGAATCCTCACATACGCTCCCGCTATCACCGCTATGGGCAACAAGGTTCCCACGAGCTATTTCCGTCTCGTTCCTCATCAGGAAGCTCCTACATCCGTTTGCTGGGGCGACCGCAACCGTTCCGTTCTCGTTCGCGTGCCCCTCGGCTGGACCGGCGAAAACGATATGGTATCGCAGGCTAACCCCCTCGAAGCAGGCCATAAGAGCGTAGCTCCGCAGAAGCAGACAGTAGAGCTCCGTTCCGCTGACGGTTCTGCCGATGTATATCAGCTTATGGCAGGTATGGCAGCAGCCGCTCGTATCGGATTTGAAATGGAAGACTCTCTCCAGAAAGCTGAAGAGATGTACGTCAGCGTAAATATCCACAATGACGAGAACAAGGCAAAACTCGAATCACTCAAGTCGCTTCCCGACAGCTGCGCCGCATCTGCCGACGCCCTCGCCGAACAGCGTGCTGCATTCGAGGCTTACGACGTATTCTCGCCCGAAATGATCGACGGCATTATCAATAAGCTCCGTTCTTACGACGACAAGAACCTCCGCAAACAGATGGAAGGCTCTCACAAGATGATGGAACTCGTGCGCAAATTCTGGCACTGCGGTTAAGATTCATCCCCACAATAAAATTACAATGAGAGGCTGTGTCGTTTGACACAGCCTCTTGTTTTGACAAGAATTAAACGGGACTTACGAAGTCCGGCCTCTTGACGTTATCAATATAGAAAATGCTGTTTATTCTTAGAATTGGAAATAGATGAAAGGAGCTATCTCTTCCGTCATAAATTCAATGACAAGCTGCACCACGAAGACAAACACAATCAACTTGGCTATCCACGGTGCGGCAATGAAACGCGCCATAAGACGGTCGGACATACGCTGCGGTACGGCGTGCATAATAATAAGCACGAGCATCATCAAGCACCATTCCGTGCGAATCATAAAGAATTGCGGCAGTTCGGTCCAGTTCCACCCTGTGAACATATTATGAATAATCAGCAGGGAATCGGAGAAATCTTTCGCGCGGAAGAACACCCATAGCAAGGAAACGAACACAATAGTGATGGTCCACGAAATGCATTTCACCCACCATGTGTCGGGGATTTTCTTCAGTATCGGCCGACAAGCTTTATGTATAGCCAGTCCGACACCATGCATAGCTCCCCAAAAGACGAATTTCCATGCCGCGCCATGCCATAGACCGCCAATCAGCATAGTCAGGAAATTATTGACGTAGGTGCGGACGGTGCCCTTACGGTTACCTCCGAGGGGTATATAAAGATAATCGCGCAGCCATGATGAAAGGGAGATGTGCCAGCGACGCCAGAATTCCGTCAGGTTTTTGCTCTGATAAGGGGAATCGAAGTTGAGGCCGAGATGGAAGCCCATAATGAGAGCGAGGCCGATAGCCATATCGGAATATCCGGAGAAATCGCAATATATCTGCATCGTATAACCTACCACACCCATAAAAGTCTGGACACCGCAATATACGGCGGGATCGTCGAAAATCAGATCGTTATATTGAGCAATATAATCGGCTATGATGGCTTTCTTGATTATTCCGACTATAATGAGCCAAAGTCCGCCATAGATGTTGTTGGCCGATGGACGCATATTTCGACGCAACTGAGGCAGGAATTTGTCGGCTCGGACAATAGGGCCGGCTACCAAACCGGGGAAAAAGGAGAGATAGAATAGATATTCGAGCCATGTGTCTGTAGGCTGAAGACGTCCTTTATATACATCCACAACGTAGCTTATCGACTGGAAGGTATAGAAGGAGATGCCGACAGGGAGAATGATATCGAGAGGCTGGAAATTCCCTTCCACCATCGCGTTCCAGTTCCAGAGGAAGAAATTAGCGTATTTGAAATAGGCAAGAATGGAAAGGGACAGCACTATCGACGTCCACATAAGAGCAAGCCGTTCGCCACGCTTTTCATAACGCATCATCCAGCGCGATACGAGCCAATCGACGAATGATGTCGCCAACAGCATCACGACGAAGAATCCACTGGACTTATAATAGAAGTAGAGGGAGAAAAAGCATACGAAGACAATCATCCGCGTACGATTCCCCTTCAAGAGGGCATATATCGGCATAAACAGGAGGAACAGCAACCAGAAAAGACCGGAAGAGAAAAGCATCGGGCTCTCCTTGTCGTAAACAAGAAGAGAGGCGATATTCTGCAGTGCTTCGATTATGCTGTGTCCTTCCATAGTATCCGCGTATTCCCTTGTAGATTATCTGTTTTTAGCTTTGAGGAAGACGATATTTGGCGTGGCTTTGCCGATTGTATCGCTCGGAGTCGTGGCGATGAAAGGATGACAGGAATTAGGCAGCCATCTCATCACGGAGTCAATCCATAGAGCGGATGCGGCTCGCGTAGGGTGAACATGGTCGCGCTTGCGTTCCATTTCAAGACCGCATGAACGGAAGAAATTCCGCTTGCCGAGAGTCTTTTCCAAAAGGTCGTTCAGTCCTCCGTCTTCTTTAAGCGAAGGAGGGCCAATCCATACAAAGGGGACATCGCCTATCTTATCAATAATCTTACGAATCTCGGGAAGACGAATTTCCGGTTTTTTCAGATAGACCTCATTGGCACCGAGGGCAATGAACACCATAGTCGGCTTGAACTTATTGATAAAATACTGAATTGTATCGCATCCGGCCCACGTCTTGGTATTGCTTGAATCCCAATTGACAGCATTTACCGTATGGCCGTTCTGCTTGCCGTAAGCGGCAAGTCGTTCGGCAAGGTGCATCGTCATAGAATCACCGAAGATGAATATGGACTGCGACGTGCTGTCGGTTTTGATTATATTCTTCTCAGCCTCAGCACGCTCCATAGCTTCTTTAATCGCGATGGAATCTTCCTCTTCATTATGTCCGAAAAGCGTCTCAGCGAATGGGGCTTTCTTAGGCGACCAACCGAGAATCGTTATCTCATTGTCTGTCAGAGACCATGCCAAAAACAAAATCAAAGCGCACGCCAACACCGACCAAAGTCCGATGTAAGCATTTCTATACCGCTTGTTTCCTTTTCTAAACTTCATTTTTTACAGCCGGAAGTCTTAATCTTTTGTTAAACATTCCGTCGCCCACAACGGCCATTGGCCAATCATTGTCGGAAAGCGGGAGAGTATCAGGCGACGCCTTTTGAATTTTCAGCTTGCAAAATTACATCAAATCCCCGGCTCCGGCAAATATTTCCGTCATTAAATTTTATCAAATTTTTATCTGCGAAACGTCGCCTCCATATAATCTCTTAATCCTTATACAGATAGATGCAATTTTCACTCTAAAGTCACAACGGTGATTCCTGCCCCTCCGAAACGGACATCCTCATCTACGGCCGACACAACGGCGGGGTTGGCGAGCAATTGCTGACGTATCAATGTACGGAGGATTCCATGTCCCGTACCGTGAAGGATACGCACACGTCCGGCATTGAACTGTATTGCATCGTCTAAGAAATACGTCACCGCCTGCAATGCTTCGTCGGCGCGCATACCGCGCACGTCAATCTCCTGTTTGAAATTGAGCTGACGACGACGGCTATCATCCGACGATGACTGCGAGATTGTAAATACGGTGTCCTTTGCCGATTCTTTCGGCTTTGAGGCCGATTTCAGTTTGTCGAGGGCGACAATGGTTCGAAGGCCACCGAACGCGACTTCGGCTTTATTTCCCGAGATCGAAAGTATCCGTCCGGAGACTCCTCCGTCCGACATTCTCACATAGTCGCCCACCAATAGCTGTTTTTGCCCCTTTTTAGCCCCTTCAGAGCACTTTTTAGACTTCTCCCGACCATTCCTATTCCCGAGCTTTATATCGCGTCCTACAGGCTTTAAAATGGCCGGAAGAGTTTCTATATCATCCTTATTGAGATTCTGCTTATATTTTTCAAGTTCAGCGCGTATCTCCTTCGTGCGTTCGCGTTCCGCCTGAGCCTTCTTTATTTCGTGAATCGCATTCTCAAGGCGGGCATTCGCGCCCGACATTATCTCTTTCGCTTCACGTCTTGCATCTCGAAGTATTTCGGAGCGTCTCGCTCGTAGATCGTCGGCCTTCGTTTCATATTTCTCCAGAGCATCTTCGATTTTGCGCTCTTTCTCCTTGATAGAGGCGCGTTTATTGGCCCAGTATCGCCGGTCGCGCGCAATGTCGAGCATATATTTGTCGATATTGACGTAATCTGAACCGACTATGTTTTTCGCTTCCTCTATCACATCTGAATCGAGCCCCGTCTTGCGGGCTATCTCAAGCGCAAACGAGCTGCCGGGCGAACCTACGGCGAGTTGAAACAGTGGCTGTAGATGCTGCCTGTCGTAGAGCATTGCTCCGTTGATAAGACCCTCCTCATGATCAGCAAACGTCTTTAGATTCTGATAATGGGTGGTCACTATGCCAAAACATTTTTTCTTATTGAGACTATGGAGAATAGCCTGCGCAAGCGCGCCACCGATTTGCGGTTCCGTGCCCGATCCCATCTCGTCGGCAAGAAATAGCGTACGTTCGTTGCTGAAACGAAGGAAATGCTTCATATTGCGCAGATGAGAGGAATATGTGGAAAGGTCGTTTTCTATTGACTGCTCGTCGCCTATATCAACGAAAATATTGCGGAATACGCTTACATGCGAATTAGAATACAGTGTAGGCAACAAGCCACACTGCAGCATATACTGCACGATGCCCACAGTCTTGAGCGCCACAGACTTACCACCTGCGTTCGGGCCTGATATTACGAGGATTCTCTGTTCCTTATTAAGATTGAGGTCAAGAGGCACAACCTCTCGTCCCTGCTCTTCCAAGGTCAATTTCAATATTGGATGCACGGCGTGAAACCAGTCCAATTCCTGATTACGCTCCAATTTGGGCATTTCACCTCCGACAACGATGGCGAGCTGCGCTTTGGCATGGATAAAATCGAAATGCCCCACCGTTTTCAGACTCTCCAGAATGGCGTCAATCTCAGGACGGAGAAGATTCGCCACTTGAGTGAGGATAATCACGATTTCGCGCTGTTCCTCCATCTGCAGTTCTCGCAGACGGTTAGCCGTCTGCACCACTTCCGTCGGCTCGATATATACTGTCTTGCCCGTAGCGCTCGCATCATGGACGATACCGCTTATTTCGCGCTTGCGAGAGGAATTGACAGGGATGACGAGACGACCGTCGCGCACTGACGGCGCCGTATCCTTTTCTATCGTGCCATGGCTGGCGGCACGCTCTATGACGCGACGCATCACGGACGACATAGACGCCTGCACACGTTGGATTTCACGTCTTAGTTCATATAATGCTGGAGAGGCGTCGTCTTTCACCTCACCGAATTTATTTACTACTTTTTCTATTTCCCTGATAATTTCAGGAAAGACAGCTGTGTCGTCAAACATCTCTGCGAGGACGGGAGTCGCACTCTCCTTTTCGCCGTCAGTTGAAAAGAATGAACGGATTGCAGCAAGTTCCCGCAAAAGCATACAGAGCTGATACAGCCTATCAGCACTCATAAACGACCCCTCAGACCGTATTTCCACAAGGTAAGGTGCCACGTCATACATTCCGTCGAGCGGAAGATCAATCCCCCTCTCT
>JAGAUF010000010.1 GCA_017620885.1 Muribaculaceae bacterium | reverse complement strand
CGCATTATTATTCTGGCGAATCGCGTAATGATTTTGCGCTGTGGAATCCCCGGCGGGGATGCCACAATGTAGCCGTGGGTCAGCGCGATAGCGCGCCACCCACGGAAAAAACAAACCCCAACCCCCATCTCGTCCTCGTAGAGGCCGAACAAAATACACCGTCGCGAATTTGTGCAACGCTCTACGAGGTTGTGGGGTGGAGTGGGCGTCCTATACCGTGGGTGGCGCTCGCGAACGCTCGCTGACCCACGGCTACACTCTCCAACCTCTACGAGGTTGTTTTATCTCCAATTGCCATATTATCATAGGTTTACGCATTGAATTGTGTGTCGATTACCCGATGAATCGCGTGTTGATTTTGCGCGTGGAATTCCCGACGGGGATGCAACAATGTAGCCGTGGGTCAGCGCGAAGCGCGCCACCCACGGTAAACAAAATTAAGCCATCACGTCCCCGTAGGGGCCGAACAAAATACACCGCGTCCGCCCAAAACGAATAGATGCCGGAATGATCACTCATACCGGCACCCCTCCTACATTTGAGGATATTGCAGGCGGAAAATGGAATGTCTGATTGCTCCGCCCTCAATTTAGATTTTATCTTTTCCTAAAAATCAAATGACACGAACGGTCCGACAGCGAGAGGATTCCCCCATCCATACAGCTGGAATGAAACTCCCGCATTGATGCCAAGCTTATCATTAAGCGCGACTCTGCAGCCGACAGGCACTTCAAAGAAGAATACTCCATCATAAACTGCTGGAACTGCGATGCCGAATCGAGCCTCCAGATACGGATAGAAACGACTTTCGGTGGGGATGGTCAGCTTGAAATCTCCGAATGCATTGAATGAATCACGCTTAGGATAACAATCATAGTCCCAGTAGTCTTCAATATGAACAAAATTAGTATATCCTATTCCTAATCCGGCAAAGAACCATTCCGAAAACTGGTAGCCGTGTGTCGTTTTTATGGATACCCCTTCTCCGCGTCCACATTGGACTGGACATGGCATTCCGATTTCCAAGAATCCACGGTAGCCTTGCTGAAGCCAACCGTCTTCACGTTCGCGATCTTCCGAAAATGAATCGGTCGCCAGCTGCGCCGATGCGCTTAGCGATATTGTCATCACCGCTAAAAGAATTATAAATTTCTTCATCTTCTCTTCTTTTTATTATTGTTGTTCAATTTATCCAGAGGAATGAAATTATCGTTGATCGTCTTGCGTCTTGAATCCTCTCTCTGATAATTTGTCGATGGAACGTATCCCCCTCCTCCGAGTTGGAAATCCATTTTCCATACGTTGTTTACGCGCTTCTCCGATCCTCGTTCTGAGATGAAATAGATCGATCGGCCGTCGGGCGCCCATACTCCGGAAAGGTCGTTACCGGGATGATAGGTCAGCTGAGTGAATTGAGAGCCGTCGGTGCGCACCACAAAAAGGTCTGTATTGATATATTGATCCTTTTCTGACAGACTTGAGCCGGTAACGAGAATCCACGCTCCGTCAGGCGACACTTGAGGTGTGGTGAAGCATCTTTTGGCTTGTGAAAGGATAATCTCCTCGGTGCCTGTACGAAAATTGATGCGCCATATCTCGCTCTCTTTCCGGTCTGTGAAGCGGGCACAATAAATCACATCCGGATCGTTCGGGTCCTGAACAGGCGACATGCCCCGTGAATAATTGGAAAACAGGTTCTTGTCGCGGTCATAGCTCCAGATACTGTAAGCGTTTTTCCCCTCGCCGCGATGGAAAAAGATATGTTTGCAATTTCTTGACATCGAGCCGCCGAAGTCGTTGTCTGTGCCCGTGCTTATCTGATGCACGACATTCCCGGCTTCGGAATCAACTAAATATATTCCGAAATGCCCCGAACGCAACTCGGTGAAGCAAAGCTCCTTGCCATCCGGACTCCACGTGAAGTCGGAAACAGCAGTGCGGAATGTCCTCTGAACGCTGGCGCCTCCCTGCTTCGCATTCTTTACCATAATGTTGTACGTGCCGTTCTTGCTGTTGATATATGCCACTTTGTCGCCTGAAGGAGAGACCGCTATCAGCGGATTGATCCACCAGTCGATTTCTGTCAGATCTTTCTCTTTTCCGTCCCAAAAGCGTTTTTTGCGCTTGCCCGTATTCAGCGAGGAAACGCAGTCGTTGTCGTCTGTTATACGCTCGAAGGAGGTTCCTCCCTCTTCCGGGACAAGCACCTCTCCCCAGTTAGGCTCGCGTTTTTTCTTCTTTTTGGCCGACATATCCGACGGATATACGGCACCCATCAAAAGCAAAGCGCACAATGCGTAAGCTATTCGTCTCATATTGTTATATTTTACGGATTTTGAGGCTTGATGCCAGTTTTTCCATCTCCGCCGCCGGAGTGAAATGAATGCGTCTTACGTCGCGTCTTTCGCCGATCTTGCGCTCCGGTCTGTCACTCGAATCGATCGACCACAGGCCGGTATTAAGCTGAGGAGAGAACTCAAACTTACCGCTCTGGGCCCAGCATGCGAAATACACGTCAGTCGCATTTGCTGTTCTGTTGTAGGGGAGCTCGTCGCTATCGTTCGTGAATGGGAAAATAAGATTCTGATTGATGAGGTTGTTCATCAATACGGCAATTTCTGCATCAGTGAATAGATAATACATTCCAAGTGCGTTTATTCCGTCATAGCACACAAGATAATATTGATGAGCGAACGGATTTTTATGCAATGATAAATACCAGCTTGTTGATGTATATGAAACGCCTGTGAAATCTACCCACGGGTCATTGACATTCTCCTTGAGTGTAGTGATTTTCGTCTTGGTGAGTTCTCCGCGATTACCTTTCGCATCGTAGGCGATTGCACAAAGATAGTAAGTGGTGTTCGGATCCATGCCGCCGAATCCGGTTGTTCCGGTAATATCGGTATCCTGCGGATCAAAACGGTCGCTGTTGCCCAATTCATTTACAATTCGGTCTTCAGTCCACGCAACGGCGGATGCACTCAGGAATCCGGCATAGAAATAGCTTACTTCAGAGCCGATGTTATAGGTGAAAGCTACGGAATTGTTCATTACGTATGGATCGGAAAATGTAACAGAACATTCATTTGAATATTCGGCAAGTTGCGTCACTTCTACCGTGGATGTTTCTCCATCGCAGAATACGGAGATCAGGGCGTGACGCGGGGAAGATGTGTCGTTGGCAGAAAGGGCGGTAATAGTTATATTTGTCGTCCCTGAGCCACTTGAAGCGGAGGTCATAAGCCAGTCGCTGTTGTTTTGAAGTGTCCATGTTCCGGTACAATTTATCACAAAAGTTGTAGAGGCGCTGCGATCACTTTGCAGAGTGATATTGGACGGAGAGACGGAAAGGGGAATCTTCGGTTCATCGTCGTCGTCGCTGCCGCAGGAGGTGAAGAAGGATGCGGCGGTCATGGAAAGAACGGCGCATAGGAAGAATGAAAAGAATTTCTTCATAATGATTAGATTTTAAAGCGGGCGGACTCCCTTCGCTGCCGCGGGTATATAAAAAGAATGCGTGAGAGTCATACTGTTGCCCGTTCAGCTGCCTGAGGCTCTCGCATAGCCTGCCATAACAGAACGAGCAACGTGCAGAGACCTCACGCAAATATGTAATCTTCCCTCTATCAATGCTCGCGCATTGATAGAGGCTCAGACGTTACATATCCACACAGGCATCTACCGTTGCGTCATCCTTGACTATGGCATTGGAAATTTGCGAGATTTCAGACAGTCAAGAACGAGCGTCGAGTAAACGCGTTCATAAAATATGTTCGCTTCCCGCCCTCAGTCCCCGAACCGGGTCTCTGCGGACGGTCTGCGGGGCAAAGTTAATACATTATTTCGGTTTATACAAATATATTCACCTTTTTACAAAAATTATCTCAGCGATATAGACACAGCCAAAATCCGGCTCCGTACTCCCTTCCTTGAGAGAAATATTGAAAGGGTGTATCATAGCTTTCCGGCCTGACACACCCTTACTGAATCTATTTTCTGACGTTCTGTCAGAAATTGCTCATGAGAGCTCTTCGATACATTTTTTAAGCTCTTCGTCGGTTTTGGTCAGACGCTCTTTGCAGGATTTGAGCAGGAGCATGGCACGTGTGGTGTATTCGCTCAGAAGATCGATGTCGCAGTCGTTCGACTGCATCTTGCGCACTATCTCCTCAAGCTGTGCCATAGCCTCGCTGTAACTCAGCCCCTTGATCTCTTCGGCTATTTTTTCTTTATCCATTGCTTAAGAAATTATCTTGACAGGAAATGGTCGCCGCTTTCTTTGACGATGTTTTCGTAATAGCGTTTGTCGTAGCCGGGGAAGTTGGGATAGATAGGAATTCCGTATTCGTTGTATTGGAATTCGCCTTTCTCATCCGTCTTCTTCATATTGCCGTCCATGAAGCGGACAAGCAGATATATTGCAAGGTCGCGATAAGCGTCGGTAGCTTCGTGCGCTATGTTGGCGCCTTCGTTATTGACGCGATTCACAAGCTCTGCGTAATTGCCGCTTTGTACTAACGCCGTCAGCTCCTTATCCATAGCGTCGCGGCCGTTTTGGAATTTGTTTTCCAGTCCCGACTGCACTTTTCTGACGTCCGGAATCATCAGGTCGTAGCGGTGATAAAGCTGATTTGCCACCCAATTGTTCATCCAGAAATTGGACTCGAAATCGAAGGTATTGACATCCCCCTCGCGAAGCTGTCGGGGCACTTTTGTCATCGAGCAATAGAACGGCATATAGACTGTGGAGTTGGTGTCGTCAGTGCCAAACCACAGGATACCGCCCACCGGGTCGGGGAGCCAGTCGCGGCATTGAGCCACAAAGCTCCAGCCTGTCTGCTGCGTGGCTGTGGCGCGTTCCATAAGATATTTCTTGCCGTCCACCTCATATTCCATAGGACGCCAGCGATAAGGAACCTTGTTGGGACCGGCGCCTATATCCTGAGTCATATCAAATTGCGTTCCCTCGAAATGGTCGCGCATACGCTCCTGCATCGCTTTGAGGCTGACTTTCTTCTCAGGAACGATATAGAGCGGCATGGGGACGTCGCTCTTGCCGTCGCACCAAGCATAATATTGGTCGGCTTCGGGGCTGAAGGCGCGGAAATACGCCCATACGCGGCCGTCGCAACCACGGCGGTTGGCCGGTGAATGATTCTCGAAAGCGTCGGCAAACGAGAAGTCGGCGTCCTTCCCTGTGAAGTATCCGCGTTTGCGGGCGAACTTGAAGAGGTCTTTTGAATAAAGCACGTTCTTCTTATCCTTATAATTCACTTGGCGGATGCGAGGTTCATTGGCGTGGCCGGAGATGGCATCGTCGGGGATGCGTACGGCGATCCATACGGCACCTTTCTCAGCGCCTTTGCCGATCATCTCAAGCACCCATACCTCGTTCTTGTCAGCGATGGAGAATGACTCGCCCGACGAGGCATAGCCGTATTTCTCCACGAGATCGGTCATCACTTTGATGGCTTCGCGTGCCGTCTTGGAGCGTTCGAGGGCAATCTGTATCAGCGAGCCGTAGTCGATGATGGAATTGCCCGTAGTGTCGACCAATTCCGGGTGTCCGCCCCATGTCGTTTCGCCGATGGCTACCTGATGTTCGTTCATATTGCCGACGACGTTGTAAGTCTCGGCCACCTGCGGAATTTCGCCGAGGGGTTTGCCCGTGTCCCATTCCACTACCTTGCGCATTTCGCCCGGGGCGTGTTTGGCGGCCGGCGTATGCGTCAGCATACCGTAGAGATTGTGGGAGTCGGCTGCATACGTAATCATCACCGATCCGTCGGCTGTGGCCTTCTTGCCGGCGATGAAATTGGTGCAGGCTTCAGCCACCGGAGCGGCTGCAATCATTGAGGCGGCAATAATAAGCGCCCCGATAATATGTCGTTTCATTGTTCGGATAGTTTGACGCGATTATTCGAAATTCTCCGAAATGGCTTCGGCTATCTGCTTCATCTTCTCTGGGTCGGGATTGGAAATCTTGTTACGGAAATCCATATCGCCCTCAGTCTTGAGCGGCACGAGGTGTATGTGAGCGTGCGGCACTTCGAGTCCGAGCACCGTCACGCCGACCTTACGGCACGGCATAGCGGCTTTGATTGCCTTGGCGACGCGTTTGGCGAAGAGCATCATCTTGGCGAGATGATCGTCGTCGATGTCGAAGATATAGTCGGTCTCAACTTTTGGCACAACGAGAGTGTGGCCGTAGTTCACCGGGTTGATGTCGAGAAATGCGAAAAAATCGTCGTTTTCGGCTATTTTGTAGCAGGGGATTTCGCCTGCAATGATTTTCGAGAAAATAGTCATATTACACTTCGATATTTATGATTTCAAATTTCATTGTGCCGGCGGGGGCCTTCACCTCCACGATGTCGCCTTTCTTGTGGCCGATGAGCGCCTGAGCGATAGGAGTGTTGCTGGCTATCTTGAATTCACGCAGATTTGCCTCGTTTTCAGTGACTATGGTGTAGGTCATCTTCACGCCGTTTTTCACATTCTTGATTGTCACCTTATTGAGCAGCTGCACCTCGTCGGTGTTGAGGTTGCTGTCGTCGATAATGCGGGCCGATGCGATGAGTTCTTTAATTTTAGCTATTTTCATTTCGAGCATGCCCTGAGCCTCTTTAGCAGCATCATACTCGGCATTCTCCGAGAGATCGCCTTTGTCGCGGGCTTCCGCTATCGCATGCTTGATGGCCGGACGTTGCGCCTCCAGCGCCTCCAGCTCTGCCATTTTTTTGTCGTAACCCTCTTGGGTAAGGTAGGTTGCCATTTTATTTTGTGTTTTTTATTATTCGGTTATATAATTTTAACCCCGAAGAACCGTCGCTTGTATGCGGTCAGTTCTTCGGAAGCCTTATTGTCTATTCCTGTTAAGTTCGTAAGTCCCGGTTTAGTCGCGTAAGATGAGCATCGCGTCGCCGTAAGCGCCGAAGCCGTATTTTTCCTTGATAGCTTCCTGATAGGCCTGCATTACGAGGTCATAGCCACCGAAAGCCGCCACCATCATCAGCATCGTGCTGTAAGGCATGTGAAAATTGGAGATCATCGCGTTGCATACGGTGAAATCGTATGGCGGGAAAATGAATTTGTTGGTCCAGCCGGTGAAGGGCATTATGTGTCCGTTCATACAGACGGAGCTTGCCACGGCACGCATTACGGATGTCCCGACGGCACATACACGTGCCTGACGGTCTTTGGCCGCGTTTACCATATCCACGAGTTCACCGTCCACGACCATCTCCTCGCTGTCCATACGGTGTTTCGTAAGATCCTCCACGTCGATTTCCCGGAAATTGCCTCGGCCGGAGTGCAGAGTAAGGAAGCCCTGTTCGATGCCCTTTATTTCCAGACGTTTAAGCAGCTCGCGGCTGAAATGCAATCCGGCTGCCGGAGCCATCACAGCACCCTCTTCAGTGGCGTAAATACACT
>JAGAUF010000118.1 GCA_017620885.1 Muribaculaceae bacterium | reverse complement strand
CTCGCGACGACTCGCGGCATACGATGGCCCGCAGGTCGGGATGCAACATCGCATGGCCTATCTCGTGTGCCAGCGTCAGGCGCCAGTGTGCGCTCCCGGGACGCATTTTCGTCGATAGCCATATCGAACAATCGAAGAAGTTGCAAAGCCCACGCACTCCGTCGGGCAACTGACCGTGGAAGACTCCGAATCCGCGCCACTGCGCTATTTTCAATAGGTCGATGTCGTCGAGGCGGTTACGGGGCTTCCGTGAAATGCCGGCCTCTTTTTCGGCTTTGCGTGCTGTCGCCTCTATGCGTTTTTCCTCCTCGGAGAGAATGTGGAGAGTGATTGATTCTCCCCATAGTTCCGGCCGTCGCTCCACAATCCATCGGGGAGTGCCGTTCATCGGGAGATGAACGATGCCGATGCCGTAATGCTCGGCTTGCTGCAGAACCCCCTTCGAGAGCAGGGACGTCGTCACGAGGTATCCCTTGTGAGCTCCGAGGTGCATAATTTTGGCCTGCAGGTCGTTGAAATGAATCGTTTTTGCATGGAAACGAGAAAATGCCTTACATTCTATAAGAATCAGCAACATACGTTTCCTGATACCTTTGCGACGCACTTCGATGGAGACGTCGGTATCAATGCGATTGCCCGAATGAGCGCGGTAACGGCGATGATGATGCACCGAAACATCGAAAAGAGGGGCGCCGATGCGTCCCTCCGTAACCTGCCGTTGCAGCAAAGCAAAGACGAAGCGTTCATACGCCTCGCCTCGCAGCTTGTTCATTTTGTCCATAATGTCATTTTTTTAAATGGTTAAGAGCCTTAGATCCGAATCTAAGACTCGATGTTGTGTTTTTACGAGTGCAAAATTACAACCAGAATCAAAGAAATCCAAAAATAATCAAATAAATTTTGAAATAAAAAATTGCTGACGCGTGCGGGCATCAGCAATTTATAGCGATTAACAGGTGTTTGGATTCTGTTTATTTAAGGGCAGCGAGAGCCGTTTCGATGGCAGCAAGTTTTGCTAAGGCATCGCTCTCTTTCTTGTGTTCGAGAGCTACGACGGCTTCCGGAGCGTTGGCTACGAAGCGTTCGTTGGCGAGCTTCTTGCGAACGCCGGCGAGGAATCCTTCAAAGCGTTTCTTTTCAGCTTCGAGCTTCTTGATTTCCTCCTCTTTGTCTATTGAGTTTTCGAGCGGAATCATATATTCCGCACCACCGACGATGAACGATGCAGCGGTAGCGGGTTTTTCTTCGCACTTCTCAATCGTGTCGATATTTCCCATCTTGCGGATTATTGTGTCGAGACGAGAATCGGCGTCGCCCTTGACAAGGAGTTTGAGGGGCTGTTTGTTGGGAATCTGTCGTTTGAGGCGGATTGTGCGTATTCCGGCCACAACTTCCTTGAGACGTTCGAAATCGCTGATGATTTCCGCGCTGTATTCTTCATCTTTGGGCAGCTGTGCGTACATGATGCTTTCACCGTCGCGGCGCTCAGCGAGATGTTGCCACAGCTCTTCTGTGATGAAGGGCATGAAGGGGTGCAGAAGGCGCAGCAGGACGTCGAAGAATCTGAGCGTCTCGTCGTAGGTCTTTTGGTCGATGGGTTGGCTGTATGCGGGCTTGACAACTTCAAGATACCAGCTGGAGAACTCGTCCCAGAAGAGTTTGTAGACGGCCGTAAGAGCCTCTGAGATGCGGAATTTCTTCATCAGGTCGTCCACCTCGGCGAGCGTTCTGTTGAGCACGTTAGAGAACCATTCAATGCCGAGTTTTGCCGTTTCGGGCTGTTCGATTTCGCTGTCAGCCTTCCATCCTTTGACGAGTCGGAAAGCGTTCCAAATCTTGTTGCAGAAATTACGTCCCTGTTCGCAGAGCGACTCGTCGAACATAATGTCGTGTCCGGCAGGTGCGGCTCGCATAAGACCCATGCGGAGGCCGTCAGCGCCATATTGGTCGATGAGGTCGAGCGGGTCGGGCGAGTTGCCGAGAGATTTCGACATCTTGCGTCCGAGCTTGTCGCGCACGATACCGGTGAAATAGACGTTGTTGAACGGTTTCTGTCCATGGAATTCATATCCGGCTATAATCATACGGGCCACCCAGAAGAAGATGATGTCGGGAGCCGTTACGAGGTCGGTAGTGGGATAATAGTAGCGGATTTCCTCGTTGTCCGGTTCGAGAATGCCGTTGAAGAGTGAGAGAGGCCAGAGCCATGACGAGAACCATGTGTCGAGGCAGTCGGGGTCGCGGCGGATGTCGTCGGCGGAGAGGGAGGGGTTGCCGCTCTTCTCACGGGCCAAATCGAGTGCTTCTTCCGGAGTTTCGGCCACGACGAAGGATCCGTCGGGGAGATAGTATGCCGGAATCTGCTGTCCCCACCAGAGCTGACGCGAGATGCACCAGTCTTTGATGTTGGTCATCCAGTGGCGGTAGAGGTTCTTGAATTTCGACGGCACGAATTTCACTTCGTCGTTTTCTACGCCTTCGAGCGCGGGTTTTGCAAGGTCGGCCATACGCACGAACCACTGCGTGGAGAGCTTGGGCTCAATGACGGCGTCGGTGCGTTCCGAGTGCCCAACCTTATTGACGTAGTCTTCGATTTTCTCCACGAGGCCTTTGGCGTCGAGGTCGATCATAATCTGCTTGCGGACGTCGAAGCGATCCATGCCGATGTATATTCCACCTTTCTCGGAGATTGTACCGTTATCGTTGAATATATCGATGCTCGGGAGATTGTATTTTTCACCAAGCATATAGTCGTTTATGTCGTGAGCCGGGGTCACTTTGAGGCATCCTGTGCCGAAGTCCATCTCGACGTATTCGTCCATGATGATAGGAACGGAGCGTCCTACGAGAGGCACAATGACGCGCTTCCCTTTGAGCCAAGTATATCGCTCGTCGTTCGGGTTTACGCATACGGCGGTGTCGCCGAGGATAGTCTCGGGGCGCGTGGTAGCGACGACGATATATCTCCCTTCGGGATCGTCCTCAACCTTGTAGCGAAGGTGATAAAGCTTGCTTTGCTCCTCCTTATAGATGACTTCTTCGTCGGAGAGGGCTGTGAGGGCCTGCGGGTCCCAGTTTACCATTCTCACGCCGCGATAGATGAGTCCCTTGCGGTAGAGGTCGACGAATACGCGGATTACGCTGCGGTAACGGATATCGTCCATCGTGAATGCCGTGCGTTCCCAGTCGCAGGAGGCACCGAGCTTGCGGAGCTGCTGGAGGATAATTCCGCCGTATTTGTGTGTCCAGTCCCAAGCGTGCGAGAGGAATTCCTCGCGGCTCAGGTCGGTTTTCTTTATTCCTTCAGAGGCGAGTTTTGCGACGACTTTGGCCTCGGTGGATATAGCCGCATGGTCAGTTCCCGGCACCCACAGGGCGTTTTTCCCCTCCATGCGCGCGCGGCGTACGAGGATGTCCTGAATAGTATTATTGAGAGCGTGGCCCATGTGAAGTATGCCTGTTACGTTAGGCGGCGGGATGACGATGCAGAAGGGCTCGCGACCGTCGGGTTCGGAATGGAAGAGACGGTGAGTTTCCCAATATTTGTACCATTTGGCTTCGACAGCCTTGGGGTCGTATTTAGTGGCTAATTCGGCGCTGTTTTGTGCCGTTTTATTGTCGTTTTCGCTCATAATATCGTAAGATAACTTGATGAGATAAAATATTAAGGTGCAAAAATAATAAAAATCAGCGAGATTGCAGCAATCCGGCCGGGGAAATTTTGTGGGAAATTTTGTATGCGGCCGTCGTGCGGCAGTGGAGGGGAGTAGCGATGAATCAGGGGTTGGTGAAAGCGAAAGTGGCGATGAGCGGATAATGGTCGGATGAACGGACGTTGCCTCGTTGCACGTCGAGGGCTTTGAGGTCTCCGCGGTAAAGAATCTGGTCTATATGAAAGTAGAAGTGGTGCAGATTATAAGTGGAGGTGTAGCCGAAGCAGGTTTCCTGATAAGCGTCGCGGAGTCCGGCCGAGCGAATTTTATTATAAGCCCAAGAAGCCGGGACGTCGTTGAAATCGCCGCAGAGAATCAGTGGACCGCGTATATCTTTGATTATTTTCAGGATTTCGTCGGCGTGCTGATCCCGTTCTACGAATGATTTCTTAAGTTTTGACAATGTGGAGTTTTTGAACGTGGAGAGAGATGATTTGACAGTCTTGACGGATTTTGAGTCATCGACGACGGCACGCTCTTTTTCCGATAGATGGTAAGAGGCGAGATGGACATTTACCACCGTGAGCTTTTTGCCGAGGATGTTGAGGCGGTAACATTCGAAGAAATAGGATGATCCGTAGGGGTATCCTTCGATTTTGTACAGGCGTGCGGGATAGCGTGAGAGAAGGCATAGGTCGTTATATCCGTCGGTCACGCGGTAGGGGTAACGGGCAAATATTGAATCGCGCATCTCCTTCGGGAGGACTTTGATTTCGTTTTTGGAGAAATTGTAAAGTTCCTGAAGGATTACGATGTCGGGGTTGCGGTCGAGGATGAATTCAAAGGAGCGGTTGATGGTGCTGTCGGTTTCTTCGATGTCGTCTCCGTGGAGAATATTGTGCGTCATTAAAGTGAAGACGGGATGGTCGGAGGGGGAGGGTTTGTATTTGTGGCCGAGGGGGAATATGTTTAATATTGGGGAGATGCATATTAGGATTGTTGCAGCTCCGGCGATAGTCATCGGCCAATTGCGCACGATGGCCCAAGCGACAGCTGTGATGAGTGTCAGCAACGTGAAATAGGGGAGAGCGAGGGTCAGTATGGATGGGATGGAGGAGAAAGAGGGTGAGATGTGGCCGCCGAAAGCGGAGGCTATGTTGAGGAGGAAGACGATGACAGAAGCTATAATTGCGCAAATGCGGACGGCGGGTAGTATCTTGTTCATAGTCGGAGAGTTACTGTTTGTGGTTTTCCATTCTTCGCGAGATGAGTTTGATTTCTTCTTTCTCGCGAGGGGAGAGGGAATCGAATCCGGATAGTCGGATTTTGTCGAGGAGCACGTCGAGGCGTTCTTGGTCGGATTTAGCCGAGTGTCTGGCAGCTTTTTTGAAACGTCGGACGTCGGTATTTGTAAAACGTGCAATGGGTGTGGAAGGTTTTGTGTGTCGCCTCGGCAAAGCGAAGATAAGACCTGCGAGAGAACCGCCGATGTGAGCAGGTAATGATGATCCTCCGATGCCTACGAATGCGAGGAGGGTGCAAGCCAGCGCGATCCATTTCAGCTTTATGACGCCGATGAATACGAGTCTGACGGGGAAATTGGGCGCAATGACAGCGGCGTAAGCCATAAGTGCAAGAATGGAAGCTGATGCGCCGAAAAGTGTGTGGGAGGATACACGGATGAGGGAGAAGATGATGTAGGCGGCGGCTCCGGCGAGCCCACCGGCGAAATATACGGCGATGGTGCGCCGCGGGGTGCGATCGGCTGCGATTATTTCGCCAAACCAGAAGAGCCACAGCATATTGAAAATGAGGTGCAGGATGTCGGTATGGACGAACATATATGTCAGCGGAGTCCATGGGACTGCTGCGAGCGCGGTGAGCGATGAGGGGAGGCCGAGGAGGGTTTGCGGCGAAAATGGGATTATATGGCGGGAGGCGAGGAGTTGTCCGATGAAGCAAAGGAGGAATATGACCACATTGACGGCGATCAATATGGCTACCGGGCGGCGCTGCGGTGATATGGACTGGAAGACGAGCGGTTTCATCGGATGTTATAGGATTGGCGTAGGGGGAAAGTGTGGAGTCGCGTGGCAATCAATAGAACTGATTGCCGTGCAGAGTGCCGTTCTTTTTCCAATATAAGAGAAGAATGAGTCCGAAGAGCATCCCTCCGAGGTGAGCGAAGTGTGCCACGGTGCCGAAATTCCCGTTTACACCGAAGAAGAACTCAAGGACGGCGTATCCGAGTACCATGTATTTAGCTTTGATCGGTACGGGGATGAAGAAGAGGTATAAGGGGATATTGGGGAAAACGAAAGCGAATCCGAGGAGGAGACCGAAAATCGCACCTGACGCACCGATAGTCACGAGGCTGGATTTAAATTGCATCATGGACGTTGTCAGCGCCGGATCGTGGTTTGCTAATGCTGCGTAGACGTCCTGCTTGATTGCATCAACGGATGTATAGTTGATTCTTGCCAATGCTTCGAGGAAATCATTGTGCCAAGTGAGGAGCCAGATAGCTTCTTGGACGACAGCGGCGCCGATAGTGCAGACGAAATAGAAGAGGAGGAAGCGTTTTGCACCCCATACTCGTTCGAGAGTGCGGCCGAACATCCATAGCGTGAACATATTGAAGAATATGTGGAGGATGGTAGTGTTGTCGTGGAGGAAAGCGTATGTGACGAACTGCAAAGGGTTGAAGTCTTGCGCTCCAATGAGGTGCAGTCCTCCGTATTTGATCATAATTCGTCCGAAGGCCGGCATAATCATCTCTACGGCCCAGATGATGACGTTGATGATGATAAGATTGATTGTGACGGATGAAAGTGGGGGGAGCGAGAAGTTATTGTATCTTGTCATAATTATGATTAAGTAAGCGTGAACATAGTCAGCGCGATGATGGTGCAAAATTAGCAATAATTTATGGAAATGGTGGAAGAAATAGAGAATAAATTGATGTAGGGATGGAGAAGGGAAGAGGGGTATAAATGGAGCAAAAAGAGTATTTGGAGTCGCAGAAATGGAGAAAAACGGGAGTTTGAGGGGGTATAAAGGGGTGAAAAAGGGAAAGAAGTGCATTTTTTTTGCGAAATAATTTGAAATGCAGAAAAATTTTGTTAGTTTTGCCACCGAAATACAGTAATACACCAAAGACTATGACAAAGACAGAATTGGTAAACGCGATCGCTGCAAAAGCATCGTTGAACAAAGAGCAGGCAAAGAAGGCTCTTGACGCCACCCTTGAAAGCATTGAACAGGCACTTGCCAATGAGGATAAGATTCAGCTTATCGGCTTCGGTACATTCTCTGTACAGGAGAAGGCTGCACGTAAATGCAAGAATCCTCGTACGGGCGAAATCGTTGACGTACCCGCACGTAAGGTTGTTAAATTCAAAGCATCGGCAGGTCTCGGCAAATAAATTACTGAGAGTCGGTCAGCGAACAAGACAAACGAAAGAACAGAAGGCGATATCCCCGGCAACGAGGGTATCGGCTTCGCTGTGCGTTGTATAAAGACAATATAGAGAGAAAAGGATGAGTTTAGAAAAGGAAGTAAAGAAGGGCGTGGCAGCCTGTGTTAAAGCACTCTATGGCGCTGATGTAGCGGAAGAGAGCGTGCAGGTGTCGGCCACGAAGAAGGAATTTGAAGGCAATTTGACGGTAGTCGTGTTCCCGTATTTGCGCGCATCTCACAAGGGCCCGGAGGATACGGGTCGTGAAATTGGCGCATGGCTGCAGGAAAACGTGCCGGCCGTTGAGAAATATAACGTAATCAAAGGTTTCTTGAACTTGACAATCGCGCAGACGCAGTGGGTGGATCTGCTGCTGTCGATATCCGACGATGAGAAATATGGATTCAAAGAGGCCGGCCCCGACTCCAAACTCGTCATGGTGGAGTATTCGTCGCCAAACACTAACAAGCCTCTGCACCTCGGACACGTTCGCAACAACCTGTTAGGGTATTCGCTTTCGGAGATTCTGAAGGCAAACGGCCACAAGGTAGTAAAGACGAATATTGTAAACGACCGCGGCATCCATATCTGCAAGTCGATGCTGGCGTGGAAGAAATGGGGCGAGGGCGCCACGCCTGAATCTACCGGGAAGAAGGGCGACCATCTTATCGGGGATTTCTATGTGTCGTTTGACAAACATTACCGTGAAGAATTGAAAGCTCTTCAGGCTCAGGGGATGAGCGAGGATGAAGCGAAGGAAGCGTCGCCGCTGATGAAGGAGGCGCGCGAAATGCTTCGCAAATGGGAGCAGAACGATGCGGAAGTGCGCGAGCTCTGGCGCACGATGAACGGATGGGTTTACGCCGGATTCGACGAGACATATAAGCGGATGGGCGTGAATTTCGACAAGATATATTATGAGTCGGACACGTATCTTGAGGGTAAGGAATTAGTGCTTTCAGGCCTTGAGAAAGGGATTATGTATCGGAAGGAGGACGGTTCGGTATGGGCTGATCTGACTGATGCCGGCCTTGACCATAAGCTGCTGCTTCGCGCCGACGGCACGTCGGTCTATATGACTCAGGATATAGGAACGGCCAAACTTCGTTTCCGCGATTATCCTATCGACAAGATGATCTACGTGGTGGGCAATGAGCAGAACTATCATTTTCAGGTTTTGTCGCTGCTGCTTGACCGTCTCGGGTTTAAATGGGGGAAGGATCTGACGCATTTCTCCTACGGTATGGTGAATCTTCCGGAGGGTAAGATGAAGAGCCGCGAGGGGACGGTAGTTGATGCCGACGATCTGATGGACACGATGATCAATGACGCTGCTGAGGCGTCGGCCGAACGTTTCGCCGATATGGAGAAGGAAGAGGCCGCCGAAGTCGCCCGAATGGTAGGCCTTGGTGCATTGAAATATTTCCTTCTGAAGGTTGATCCTCGCCGTGATATGCTTTTCAATCCGAAGGAGAGCATCGATTTCAACGGCAACACGGGTCCGTTCCTCCAGTATACGTATGCGCGTATTCAGTCGGTAATGCGCAAGGCAGGTGCTTATGACAAATCCTCTGCCAAGTCTGCCATTCCTGACGAGAAGGAAACTGCTCTGATTCAGAAAATTTCGGATTTCCCGAACGTTCTGGCAGAGGCAGGACGCAGCTATTCTCCGGCGTTGATAGCCAATTATGCCTACGATTTGGCCAAGACGTACAATCAGTTCTATTATGATCATCCGATAATGAAGGAGGAGAATGGTGCGCAGAAGGGTTTCCGCCTTGAATTGTCGCGCGTCGTAGGCCGCACTTTGAAGAATGCAGTCGCTCTGTTAGGTATGGAAATGCCGGAGCGAATGTAATTTCTGAAAGATGATGTAACTTTTTGGCACGAAAATTGTCTATATATAAAACGATGATGCGGTCGCTGAGAAGTGTCGGAGACGATTTCACGACTTCATCAATCGGAATTAAAGACAATAAATAAGATAATCAGAATAAATTATGAATTACAACAATCAGACGCCTCCTCCGTATTTTGGTGGCGGCAACGGAACGCCGGCAGTAGCCCGTACGAACTCCGTATTGAAGAAAGTTTATGTTAGGATGTTCATCGGCTTGCTGGTGACGGCGTTTGTGTCGCTCGGCATCGCGAGCAATCCTGCTATTGCAATTGCGATATTCAGCAATCAGTTAATCTTCTGGGGAATGTTGATCGCAATGTTCGCTATGGCTATAATGATTCCTGTGCGTCTGGCAAAGATGTCGCCGGCGACTACGCTGGTGATGTTTATAGTCTATTCAGCCCTTATGGGCGCATGGATGTCGTCGATATTCTTTGCGTACAGTCTGGGTTCGATAGCCTATACGTTCTTCATAACAGCGGGCGTTTTCGGGGCGATGTCGGTCTACGGCTATCTGACGAAAAGCGATTTGAGCCGCATGGGTTCCTATCTGATGATGGGTCTTTTCGGGCTTATCATCGTCATGGTTGTGAATCTGTTCTTGCAGAGCAGCCAGCTGGAGTGGATAGTCTCGATTGTGGGCGTAGTGCTTTTCATCGGTCTTACCGCATGGGATACGCAGCAAATCAAGCAGTTGGCCAATGCTCCGGAGCTTGACGGCGCCACGAGCGACAAGTTGGCGACGATGGGTGCGATGAATCTTTATCTTGATTTCATCAACCTGTTCCTCTTCCTTCTCCGTATCTTCGGCGACAGGAATTGATCTTAACGAAATACGAAAAAAATGACGCGTCATTGAAAAATGGCGCGTTATTTTTGGTCATTATGGGCTGCTTTTAATTGCGGGTTACGGAGGTTATCGAGATGATTTTTTGAATTTGGCGCATTTGGGAGAGAATGCGACTGTGATGATGTAACCATCGGAGAGGTAAGAGATCAGGTCGAATGGATATTCTCCTTCGGGGCGGCGGATGAGAGCCTTTCCTTCAACGGAAGAATCGGATGAGAGGGGGAATTGAGTCTGCAGAGTCGGGAGAGTAACGATGCGGAGATCATTACGATATTCGATGGTGGAGAGGAGTGCAGCCTTGTAAAGAGCTTCTTTAGCTGTCCATGCGATAAGGTTGGCTGTTACGTCATCTTGCGGGATAGCGGTCAGCTCGCTGTCGGAGAGGAATTTGGACCGGATTTTGAGGACTTGCTCGCGGTCTTGGCGCTCGGTGTCGACTCCTACGGCGGTTCTTGTATTGAAGTCGGTCAGGTCGATTTCGGGCGTTTTGGGGAGGGATGCGACGACGAGCATACGGTCGGCGTGAGAAACGGATATGCGAGCGTTTTCGTTGTCAATCAGCGGCGCTCCGAGGGGCGTATGAGAAATGGTACGGAAATCGGTTTTGCCGTTTTCTCCATAGACTTGATAAGCGAGCGTGCGCCATACTTTGCCGGATTTGTCTTCTCGTCCGGTGATTTCTTCTATTTTTATACCCTGTGGGATGATGTGTCTCCAATAGATGAATTCGGTGTTCATAGGCAAGCGAATCGGATTTAAGCGAGAAGAGGGTAGGGTTAATTATTTTCATCGGAGTGAGCCGGGCCGTCGTCTACGTGGACCCTGACTGACGTGATGCGGTGTTTCTCAATGCGAAGGACAAGGAAATGGCATCTTCCGCATAGGATTTCTTCCTTACGCTCGGGGAAGTCTCCTTTTATGGCAAGTATAAGTCCTGCGATAGTTTCGGCACCCTCGGCGTCTTTTTCGAGTTCCTCTTCCTCGACGCCTGTAGCGCGGCAGAAGTCGTTGAGGTTCATTTTACCGTCGCAGATGTATGTGTTGGGAGCGATTTTCTTGAAAATTGCTTCGTCATTGTCGTATTCGTCGTCGATTTCACCGATGATTTCTTCGATGATGTCTTCGAGGGTTACGATACCGCTTGTGCCGCCGTATTCGTCGATTACGATAGCGATATGGATTTTTTTCTTACGGAAGTCTTCGAGGAGGTCATCGATCATTCTGGATTCCGGGACGAAGTAAGGATCTCGGAGGAGCGTCTGCCACTTGAAAGAATCGTCGGCCTTGTCGAAGTAGGGGAGGAGATCTTTGGCGTACAGGATTCCGCGTATAGTGTCTTGAGAAGTATCATAGACGGGGATTCGCGAGTATCCTGAATTGAGAATCACCTTCAGGACGTCAGACCATTTGTCGTGGTATTCGATGGATGTTACGTCGACGCGGGAAATCATAATATCGCGTACTTCCGTTTCGCCGAAAGTGAGGATTCCTTCGAGCATCTCTTTATCTTTCCCTTCTTTAACGTCTGAAATTTCGAGGGCCTTTTCAAGCTCGTCGGTGGAAATGCTTTCCTGTTTTTTAGTCACGATACGGTTTACGATTGACGTGCTGCTGACCAATATCTTGGAAAGAGGCGAGAATATGTTGTAAAGGAAAGATATTCCGGGAGCGGCCATTTTTACCCATTTGACAGTTTTGCCACGTGCGACGAGCTTTGGGAGGATTTCGCCGAAAAGGAGCAGAAGGAAAGTCAGGAATACTGTCTGGAGGAGGAATTCAATGACGGTATTTTCGAATTGGACAGTCGCAGAGATTGCGAAAGTCAGGAGAACGACGAGGGTAATATTGACGAGATTGTTGGAAATCAGGATAGTGGCGAGTAGCCGTTCTGATTTTGATATAAGGGAATATGCTTTTTGAGCACGCTGGTCGTCGTCGTCACGCATTTCGTCAATCTGCGATTTGTTGAGTCCGAAATATGCAATTTCTGATCCGGAGACGAAAGCGGATATTGCAAGACATAGGACAGCAATCAGAACGATAACCGACCATGCGGCCCAAGACATATTTTCCGGGGCATGAAAAGAGATAAGATTTGAGGCGAGTAATATGAGGTTAAGCGTCGGGGACGCAATTGGTAAGGGGTCAGTGTCCAAAATAAGTAAATTCTAAAAATAGAATTAAGAAAATATTATCATTTTCATAATTCTCGGTTATGCGATGCAAAGATAGATATAATTTTTGAGATACGCAAATTCCGAAGGAGTGAAGATGCCGGCAGTGTGTGAGGATGAATATTTTAAGATTGTTTAACATCGCAGTGCAGGGATATGGCAGTGATAAGGTAGTAATTTTGCAGCGAGGGGAGGGATGATAGAGGGTGTTTAATAAGGAATGTGAATGAGTAGGGAAGTAAAAAACGAGATAATTATGAAAAGATATGCGATTGAATTATTTGAGAGTATTCGTGGCGCTGCTTCGCGCGGTGAAAGAGGGGACGATTGGGGCTTGGTCGGTGTTTATGTGCCGGGCGTTTTGCTTGTTTTGCTGCTATTGCGCAGTGTGCTTTTTTAGACTTGATATGCGGTAAAATAACACCTTTTGGGATCAGCTTTTGAAGATTGTCCTTGTTTTAATAAATTGTTGTGAAGTGGATAGGGGGAGCTTTTGATAATTTAAACGGTTATTGTTATGTTGACGAAAATGGATATTCTTAGAATTTTTCTGACGGTGTTGGTATCGGCGTTGTTGTTTTTGGGCTTATATGGCTGATTTGCGAGTTTGCTCCGATTCTTATTGGCGCAGTAGTTTTCATACCGTGGCTTGGTGCCGCGTTGTCCAACGGGGCAAAAATGTGATTATCTGATAGCGGATTTTAAAAATGAACCGCGCCCCAAAAATCTGAATTAGCATTTTGGGGCGCGGTGTGGATATTTATATCAACTTTTAAAATCAGTTGTTTTCGGGTTTGTTGTGGCGGGGACCTCTGTCGCCTTCGCGGTGAGGACGTTCGCCGTCACGACGCTGCGGACGGGGACCTCTGTCGCCTTCACGGTGAGGACGACCTTCGCGCCTGGGACGGGGTTCGCGCTCTACGTATCCTTCGGGTTTCTCTGTCAGGGCACGCATAGAGAGACGGAATTTGCCGGTTTTCTTGTCGATTTCGATGAGTTTAACTCTGACTTTGTCTCCCTCTTTGATACCGGAATTGTCCATTGAGTCGAGGCGATTCCATGAGATTTCAGAGATGTGGAGTAGCCCGTCTTTGCCGGGCATGAACTCGACGAATGCGCCGAATTCGAGAATTGAACGAACGGTGCCTTCATAGATTTCACCCTCTTCGGGTTGAGCTGTAATGGCTTTTATGCGTGCGAGAGCAGCGTCGATGCTTTCTTTATTTTTGGAAGCAATTTCGACTACTCCTATGCCGCGGTCTTCATCTTCATCGATAGAAATTGTGGCGCCAGTCTCTTCTTGGATACCCTGAATGATTTTACCCTGCGGGCCGATAACGGCGCCGATAAGGTCTTTGGGAATCTCAATGGTGACGAGACGGGGTACGTGGGGTTTGTAGTCTTCACGTGCTTCGGGGATTGTCTCGTGGATGATATTGAGGATGTGCATACGTCCTTGACGAGCCTGTTCGAGAGCTTTTTCGAGCACTTCGTAGCTAAGTCCGTCGCACTTGATATCCATCTGAGTAGCTGTGATACCCTTTTCAGTACCGGTCACTTTGAAGTCCATGTCTCCGAGGTGGTCTTCGTCGCCGAGGATGTCGGAAAGGATGGCGTATTTTACGTTGTTAGTGTCGGAGATAAGACCCATAGCGACACCAGCAACGGGGCGTTTCATCTTGACGCCGGCGTCGAGCAGTGCGAGGGTACCACCGCAGACGGTAGCCATAGAATAGGAACCGTTAGATTCGAGGATGTCGCTGACGATGCGGCAGGTGTAGGGGAATCCGTCGGGGAACATTCTCTTGAGGGCACGGTGAGCGAGATTGCCGTGACCGATTTCACGACGGCCGACGCCTCTCTGCGGACGAGCTTCACCTGTTGAGAAGGGGGGGAAGTTGTAATGGAGCAGGAAACGTTCTTTCGACTGATTTAGCACGTCGTCAACGATCTTCTCGTCGAGAGTTGTTCCGAGCGTACATGTCACGAGTGCCTGCGTTTCACCACGGGTGAAGACGGCTGATCCGTGAGGGCCGGGGATGTAGTCGGTTTCGCACCAGATAGGACGGATCTGCGTAGTGGAACGTCCGTCGAGGCGGATACCCTCGTCGAGGACGCATCTGCGCATAGCTTCCTTCTCTACATCGTGATAATATCTCTTGACCATAGCGATGCGCTGGTCGTCGTTGTATTTCTCAGCCTGTTCTTCGGTGAGCTCGGGAAGATTCTCGATGTATTCGTCGCGGATAGCGTCGAAAGAGTCGGCTCTCCAATGCTTATCGGGGTTGCCGGTTTTTGCGATAGCGTAAGCCTTGTCGTAGCATTTCTCGTGGACGTCTTTGCGGAGGTCGTCGTCGTTGATTTCGTGGCAATAGACACGTTTAGTCTCTTTGCCGGCCTCTTTCATGAGTTCGATCTGAGCTACGCAGTGTTTTTTGATTTCCTCGTGAGCGACTTTGAGGGCTTCGAGGAGTTCGGCTTCGGAGACTTCGTTCATTTCTCCTTCCACCATCATAATATTATCGTAGGTAGCGCCGACCATCAATTCGATATCGGCACGTTCGATTTGGTCGAAAGTAGGATTGATTACCCATTGTCCGTCAACGCGAGCGACTCTGACTTCAGATATAGGACCGTTGAAAGGGATGTCGCTGACAGCGAGAGCGGCAGAAGCGGCGATACCTGCGAGAGCATCGGGCGCGTCGTTTTCGTCGGCGGAAAAAAGGATAACATTTACGAATGTTTCAGCGTGGTAATCATCGGGGAAAAGAGGACGGAGCACGCGGTCGACGAGTCGAGAGGTGAGGATTTCATAATCGGAAGCACGCCCTTCGCGTTTGAGGAATCCTCCGGGGTATCGTCCGATAGAGGCGTATTTCTCTTTATACTCCACGGTGAGGGGCATAAAGTCGACGCCTTCGTTGGCATCTTTTGCGGAGCAGACAGTGGCGAGGAGCATCGTATTGCCCATTCTCACTTCTACTGCGCCATCGGCCTGTTTAGCCAATTTGCCGGTTTCGATAGTGATAACACGGCCATCGGCAAGCTCGATGGTTTTCTTGATTGGTTTCAACATAATCTATTATTTGTATTTCTTCTCTGTAAATTCGCGCAAAATTAAGAAATATCTGTGAGATGGGCAAGAGATTAAGGAAAAATTAGTATATTTGCGCTTTGAAAAAATTGAATAAAGGTCGCGACATAAAATTGCGCATGTCGCGACGATAAAAATGAAGATATGAAGAAGCTGATGATAGGCGCGCTGGCAGCTGTTATGCTTTGTGCGTGCGGAGAAAAAGATACGTTTGAGGTGAAGGGTGAGATAGAGGGTGCCGACGGGGCTCTCGTCGTTGTGGAACGTGCCGATTATTCGGGCTATTGGCAGGCGTTGGATTCGACGCGCACGAATGGATCGGGACGTTTCTCGATCGACGTCCGTTCTGCGGGCGTTCCGGAGATATATCGTCTGCGCATGGGCGACGCTTATATTTATTTCCCTGTCGATTCTACGGAGAATGTGAAGATTGCAACGAGCGTGAAAGGTTTCGGGCGCGACTATACTGTAGAAGGGTCCGAGCAGGCGAAGAATTTCGCTGAGTTTGATAAGGAGGTGATGCGTCTGGATGTCGGCAACAAGAAGGCGTCGGAGGATTTCAAACGGAAAGTGTTTTCCAAATATATACGTGGCTCGCAGGGTAATCTGATGAGCTATTATGTTTTGACCAAGTCGGTCGGGGGCAAATTGCTGTTTGATCCTTCGGATTCGGAAGATGTGAAATATTATTCTGCCGTGGCTACGGCGTACAAGCAATTTCATCCGGAAGATCCGCGTGCGGGAGTGCTTGAGCAGATGGCTCTTCAGGGGATGAAGAAGCGTAACAAGGAGATGGGGAAGAAGGTCGTGGTCAATGCCGCCGAGCTTAAGGTGTTGGATATATCGCTTCCGGGCATCGATGGCAAGGAGAAGAAATTGAGTTCGACGATAGAGGGTGGCAAGCCTTGCATCGTGATGTTTACAAGCATTCAGGACAAGAACAATCCCGCGCTTATGTTGAAGCTCAAAGAGCTGTACGGTTCGCGTAATATCTGCATTTATAATGTAAACGTGGGAGGCGATCGATTCGCGTGGCGCAATTCGGCACAGAATCTGCCGTGGACGTCGGTTTATGCTGATATGAACATAGATGGTCCTGTGCTTCAGAAATATAACGTGGGTGCAATCCCGACGTTCTTTATCTATAATTCATCGGGCGAGCTCGTTGACCGTGCCGATACGTATGAGCAGCTGAAGACGAAATTGTAATGTTGCGGAGAATAAGTACATTGGCGTTTGCCGGGTTGCTGGCGTTAGCCGCGTTTTCAGAGATAAAGGATACCCGGACAAATCCGGATGTTTATTTCTTGGAAGAGGGGGAGGTGGCGAGCAGCCTGACGTTGCTTCCGCCACCGCCGACGGAGGGGAGCGTGCGCTTTGAATATGACAAGGCGCGCTATGAATGGGGGAAATCGCTGCGTGATACGGAGCGTGGTCAGCAGGCATTTCAAGATGCTCGTGTAGGAGGCGACGGTGTGCCGCGTGCCTTTTCGGAGGCGTTCGGCATAGAAATTACGCCGGAAGATACACCGGAGATTTACCGGCTGATTGTGGGGATGCGTGAGGATGCGGGCGATTTGGCGACCCGTTCAGCAAAGAACAGTTACAATCGTCGCCGTCCGTTTGCATATTATGGGGAGCCGACGTGCAATCCTGAGCAACAGGAGGAATTGAGTACCAACGGTTCATATCCGTCTGGGCATACGTCCATCGGGTGGGCTACGGCGCTCGTACTTGCGGAAATCAATCCCGACCGTATAGACGAAATCCTGAAGCGTGGCTATGAGATGGGGGAGAGTAGAATAATCTGCGGTTATCACTGGGACAGTGATGTGGAGGCGGGGCGGACGGTCGGAGCCGGTGTAGTGGCCGTTCTTCATTCCGACAAGGGTTTTATGAGGCAACTGAAGAAAGCTAAGAAAGAATTTTCTCGCCTGAAAGCATCCGGCAAAATCAAGGGGAGTATTATAAATCGTTTGCCTTAAAGGGGTGGATTAAAAACAGAAAAATCGTCAAGAGAAGAATGAATATAGATTGGAAAGACGCTCTCTCCGGACTGAGAGATTCCCTTCCGGAGGGAGAAGAGCCGGAGGTCGATGTGACGAATGAGGAATCGAAAGGAGTGCAGAAGAGCGCCGTGCATATCGTCGTGGAGCGAAAGGGGCGAAAAGGGAAGACGGCTACTATCATAGAGGGTTTTGAGTGTGAGGATGATGAGCTTAAAGAGCTTGCGAAGACGCTCAAGCAGAAAACGGGTACCGGAGGGAGTGCCCGCGGGGGTGAGATATTGCTTCAGGGAGAGTGTAGGGAGAAGGCGGCAGAATTGCTTCGCTCTATGGGATATAAGGTGAAATAACGGTGATTTCCGTTGTGAAAGAAACGAAATTATGATTGAACTTTACAAGGCATCGGCGGGGTCGGGAAAGACCTATACGCTGGCAAAACGCTATATCTTTTATCTTATTACCATACGTGATGAAATTACCGGGCAGCGGCGTCTGCGCTCGAAGGAGGAGATAAAGGATTCTGCGAGTCATATATTGGCGATTACGTTCACCAATAAGGCGACTGGGGAGATGAAGGATCGCATAGTGGAGCGTCTGTCAGATCTCGGTGGTGGTAAACGCGATGCCGAGTATCTGAAAGAATTTATGGCGGAATTGGGCGAGCCGGAAGAGCGTATACGCGAAGCGTGTCGTCTGGCTTTAGGGGATATTCTTGTGAATTTCAATAATTTTCATGTTTCTACAATCGACTCTTTCTTTCAGACAGTACTTCGAACGTTTGCATACGAAGCTGATCTTCCAGACAGCTATCAGGTGGAAATCGATTCTAATCTGAGTGCTCGCGTAGGAGTAGACGGTATATTGAGCTCAATCAACGGTCCGAGACCGGATTCCGACGTGCGTTATTGGTTGGATTTGCTGATGAAATCGAGCCTCGGGGAGGGTAAAAAATGGAATCTTTTTCAAAAAGGGACCGGTTATAATTCCCTTTATGGCACTCTTTTAGACAATGCCAAAAAGTTGGAATCGGAGAGCTTCAAGACCATCCGTGGCGACCTTGAGCGATATTATGGCGACGGGACTGCGCTGAAAGAGTGTTTTGAGGCATACGACGAGGCGATGAGTCGTGGCGTGCGTGAGGCCGAAGAGAAGGTGAAGATGCAGTCAAGGAGTCTATTGTCGCGCATACCGCGGGATGGTGCAGTTGCAGATGAATTGTCGGGGGCGAAAAATCTCTTTGGACGGCTGGAGAAAGTTTTGAAGGGAGATTTTAGTTTCAGTTATAATAATGACGTTGGGAGGGGTAATTATTTTAAGAAATCATCCGGAAAGGACAAGGTCGGCGCACTTGAACGTGAAGAGGTCAATTCACTTTTAGGTGAATTTTATGATGATTTGGAGCAGCGTCGTCAGGAACTTGAAAAACCGAATTATAGGGTATGGCAGATTTACCGGGAGAAAATTCCATATTTGGGTTTGCTTGGAGCCGTAAGTCGTAAGATTTCAGAGTTCTACAAGGCAAATAATGTGGTGCAGCTTGGAGAGACAAACACGCTTCTCAAACGAGTGATAGGAGATGACGAGGCTCCGTTTATTTATGAACGGTTAGGGTCGTATCTGAATCATTATCTGATAGATGAATTTCAGGACACGTCGGAGATGCAATGGGAAAATATTGTGCCTCTTCTGAAGGAATCTGAAAGTCGTGGCGAGGAGAAATTGATAATCGGCGACGCCAAGCAGAGCATCTATCGATTCCGTAACGCGGCTCCGCGCCTGATACAGAGAGGAGTGTTGGAGGAATTCGGAGACAGCGTAAATGAGCGTGGCAATAAGCCGGAGGAGAATACGAATTACCGTAGTCGCCGTCGGATAGTGGAGTTTAACAATACGCTCTTCACAATGTTGTCGCGGAAGATAGATGAAAGTAAAGCGGACGAGATATGGAAAAACGAGCGTCGTCTGCAGAAGCTTTACTCCAATGTCAAGCAGCTTGTTTCAAAGGATGAGTATGAGCCGGAAGGATATGTGCGCGTAGAATTCACGGACAGTAAAAAAGATAGGGTGAAACTGCAAAATGACGATAATGATAGCGAAAACAATAACGATGTCGATTATCCGGAGAATTATTCCAAAATAATTGATACGATTGTTGATATTCGCAACCGTTACAGCAGTGTCAGGAGCATCGGTATTCTGGTGAATACAAACAAAGAGGGACGGTGGATGGTCAATGCCCTAATTAGTTATAATCAGCAGCAGACAAGAGAAGAGGATATGATTCGCTTTGTGAGCGATGAATCTCTTCTTATAGGCTCGGCGGAGAGTGTGCGCATCGTAATCAGCGTGCTTCAGCTTCTTGAGACAAACATTGCCGCGAAAGGGGAGGAGAGAGAGAAGGGAGTGAAATTTACTGCATTGACGCAGAGCGCGTCGTTTAATTTCTTCCGTTTGCAGAATCCGGGGCTTGACGGCGGTGCTTTGGCGGAAAAATATTTCTCTGATTGCGGCGATGCCGAGGATGTGGGGGAGTTTGTCGACAGCCTTCACTCTGCTGCGCTTCCGGCACTTGTCGATGCGATAATCGAGCGCTTTGTAAGCCCGGAGCCTCGGCGCAGGGATGCTGCGTTTCTCGCTGCGTTTCAGGACCTTGTGTCGGAACAATGCGACGTTTATCCTACGGACGTGGCGTCTTTTCTGAAATGGTGGGAACAGCGGGGGAAAGATAAATCTATTGCCACGCCGGAGGGACAGGACACTGTGAATATTATGACGATACATAAGGCGAAAGGCCTTGCGTTTGATTTTGTTATTATCCCGTCGCTCGACGTTAAATTGGATGTGGCAACAGTGATAGCGAAAGGTGGCGATCGGGATGATCCCGGGAAAAACGAATGGCGTTGGGTGAAGCCGGTTCTCAAGCCCATACAGAAGAATGGCAAGGCGGTGGAATTGCCACCCTATATCCCTGTCCCCATGTCGAAAATAACGGGTGAGATTTCAGCATACGCGGATATATATCGCGATTTTGTGAATGCCTTCGAGATGGATGAGATGAATAAGGTGTATGTCGCACTGACGCGTCCGGTGAAGGAGCTTTATCTCTTTGCGTCTGTTTCGATAAAAGAGAAAAGTGGCGAGATTGAAAAACGGGGGAAAATAGGCGATATTCTTTATGATGTCGTCGCAGAATGGTCCGACAACGATGAGCCGGGACTTCCCAAGTCTCTTTTACGTGTTAAGGATGATTGCGTTTATGAGATAGGGGAGAAATCAACAGCAAGGAGGGATGCGGAGGCGAAAGAGACGCGCCGAGGTAAAGAGTCAGAGAAAGAAAAGCCGGAACGTAAGAAACCGTCGGTACATGTTGTGAAAAGTTATGATGTATACCGCCGTGAAGAGAGCCCTCGGTATCGTGCGGACAATGTGCCGTTTAACGGTGAGGACAGCGACCCCCGTTCGGAAGGGAATCTCCTGCACAAGCTGATGCAATGGACTGAGCATAGAGGGGATTTGGACCGCGCCTTGCGTCGAATGCGTGTAAGTGGCGAGACGACGCTTGAGAAGTTGGCCGAATATGAGAAATTGCTGCGCGGCGCACTCTCGACGCCGAAGGGTATGGAATGGTTTGCCGACGATGTGCGCGTGCTCAATGAGCGCCCTATCGTGCAAAAAGATGACTTCAACCGTCGTCCCGACCGTATTATCGTTACGGCAGACGGACGTGCCGTCGTTATAGATTTTAAGTTCGGAAAAGAGAAGAAGAAGGGATATTGCAGGCAAGTGGCGGGCTATTGTAAGGCGTTGAAAATGGCCCGTCCCGATTTTCGTAAAGTGGAGGGGTGGCTATGGTATGTGACTCTGGGAGAGTTTGAGCAGGTGGTTTAGAATCGCCAGCCAACGCAAGCGCTGAAGATTTCCGTGGCGTTGAAAAATGAATAGTCTGAGCTGCGATACCATTGTCCGTCCATCTTGGCAGTAAGCCCGCAGAATAAATCCTTATGGTTGTATACCAGAGCGATACGCCCTTTGATTCCCAAAGAGAACAGATTGCCTGCGCCGTCGACCGAATCCTCAAAGCAATGGTTTAGACCAATGCCCGGCAAAGCGGTGATATTGAACAGGAATCCTTTCCCAAGTACGAAGTTATGTCCGTAGCCGAAAGTGACGCAGTAGTTGTTGTAATGATATTTGTAGACGCGCTGTGGGATGGTCAGGTAAGGGATAAGGACAGCCGGGAGGGTGTAGAAGTCGAGGCTTGTGTTGAGTCGGCCGTAAGAGAAGCCGGCGATGAAGGAACCGGCGCTTTTTTTCTGAATTTTGCCGTAGCCGTAGGCGGCTGTCTGTGAGTAGCGGCGGTTATTGAAGAAATAGCATAGATCGACTCCGAGGCTGGTTATTTCTACGCCTGTAATCGGGACATGGATTAAATGGCCGTTATTGAATTTCCCGAAAGTGCGTATCACGTTTCCTCCCGTATTTTTCCAGTAGAAAGCGTCGACACTTAATCGGGCGCAGGTGAAACCTAAATCGAGACGTTTACGGTTGGTGGGCTGTCCGCCTATAAGGTTGCTCATATCAAACTGGTATCCGACGCTGACGGCCATAAACTGTATATAAGGGCCGAGGTTGGCCGTGACATCCGACATCATACGCATAGGCATTTTGTCGTTGAAATTCATCGCATAGCTGTCCAGCCAATTGTCATTCTTCAGATAGACTTTCCACCGCCGCCCCGTGCCCTGAACGTAATCGCTGTCGTAGGAGTTGAAAAACTTGTCGGCCCAGTTGTATACCTTCACGCAAAAGCCTATAAACTTGGGATATACGATAGTGGTGTCTTTGGAATCCCACTGATTATGGAGCATAAGTTTCCACCATACACGGTTGTCTTTCACCTGCTGGAGAAGCGGGTCGTATGCAGCGGCGATAGAGTCAGGCGGGAGGACGGCTGTTTGGTCGGGATGGTTGAGGATGGTGTCTGTCGCGAGGGTGATTGAAGACTGAGGAGTTATATCGAGCGCGTTGGGCAGTCCCTTGTCGGCGCGGGCAAACAAGGGAAACAGCATGACGACGATAATCGCCATGCTCAAAAGCAATATTTTATGTTTTTTAAACCTCTGTGTCTCAGTCATTAAATTAAATATCGCCGTGTTCTTTCAGGAGGCGAGTGGCTTCCTCGGCGTCGTTTACGCTCGTAAGAAGCGTGATGCCGCCATTGTAGGCGTCGGGTGCCGGAAAGACGGTATTAAGCGCATTTGACGTGATTTCGCTTTCTATGCCGTTGGAGCTGAGCATACCTTGTGCTATGCAAGCTGCCTCCATATTGGGGAAAATAGCTACCTTTTTCATCTTTTGATAGTTTTTAGTGAAATACTCTCTATCAGATAAACGTCGTGGTGCTATTTAATGTTGAGTTCATTAAGTTTTTTCTGATACCGCTTCGCATTGTCCTTATGTTCGGCATACGAAGAGGAGAAATTGTGGTAGCCTGAGAAATCCTCCTTTGCACACATATAAAGGTCGTCGGAGGGCTTGCTGTCAAGCAGGGCGTCGATTGTGGCGACGCTCGTAGTGCGGATAGGTCCGGGGGGAAGTCCTTCGTGCCGATATGTGTTGTAAGGTGAATCCGTAGAGAGCATCGGGCGTGTGACGCGTTTTATTGTGAAGTCGCCGATAGCGAAACGTACCGTGGGGTCGGCCTGAAGTTTCATCCCTTTCTGCAACCGATTGAGATATAACCGCGTGATGCGCCCCTTTTCATCTGATTTGGCTGTCTCCTCGTCTGCTATCGAGCAGATGATGATGGCGTCGGCAGGTGTCAGGCCGAGTTTCTTAGCCTTTTTCGTGCGGCTTCCTTTCCACACTTTCTTATAATTGTCGCCGATTTTCTCAATCACTTCCTGTGGTGTAGCGTAATAATATACGAGATATGTATCGTCGAGGAAAAGCGCCATCTCCTGTCCCGGTTTAAGCCCGTATTTGTCAAGCGTTTTCGGGTCGGTGAGCGCACACATAAAATCTTGGGGAGAAAACGCCATCTTCCGGGAAATTCGCTCGGCCAGCAGCTGAACCGACCGGAAACCGTTCACCGTCAGTTTCACGGGCGTCTGTTCGCCACGCGCCAAGATGCGACCGGCAGTCAGCGGACTCATCCCCTCCTCGATTGTGTAGCGGCCGTGTCGGTCGGCGACTTTTGAGCCCAACAGCGATACAACTTTCATCACCCGCGAGGTGTAGCCATCGCCGAGATGCTTTTTCAGCGAGTCGGTGAGTTGCTCCGGCGTGCATCCGCGGGGTAAGCAAATTTCAGCGGTCTTCGGTGCGCCGGTGAAAAGATAAGGCGCTGTGAAGATCACCGCTACTATGACGCATAACGCGCAGATCGACAGAATGATAATCTTCTTTTTCGGCAGCGCGGCGTTCTTATTTGAATTCATTTATTATTGTTGCTATTGTTTCTGCTTGTATCGGAGAGATATTGGCTATGGGGAGAGATATTTCCTGAAGTGCGAGACGTTCCGTGATTGGAAGATGCTCGCTGAAGACGCCCTTCATGCATGGCTGAAGATGTGGCGGCGTGGCATAATGAATGTCGGTGCCGATGCCGCGTGAGGCGAGATATTTGCGCAATTCGTCGCGACGTGCGGTGTGTATAGGGTATTGATGCCAAACTACGGTACGGTCGGTGAAGAAAGTCGGCCGTTTCACTTCCGGATTTTTAATGGCAGCGTCATATATGCGCGCGATGGCATTGCGTGCGGCTGTCTCGGCGTCAAGATGTCGTAACTTGATGCGCAGGAATGAGGCCTGCAGCTCGTCCATGCGGCAGTTGTAGCCACGGTAGATATTATGGTAGCGGCGGTCGCTTCCGTAATTGGCAAGGGCAGCCACACAGTCGCGTATGTCTGCGTGTGGCGTGATTACGGCGCCGGCATCGCCTAAGGCACCGAGATTTTTTGTAGGGTAGAAACTGAATGCGGCGGCATCACCGAGATTGCCGGTCATCGCTGTGCCGTTAAATCCTTCGGAGGATGCTATGGCGCCGATAGCTTGTGCGTTGTCTTCGAGGATGAGCAGACCGCGGTCGCGAAGCCTTTGCATAATGGCGGCGTCCCAGCAGGGGTAGCCGTAGAGATGCACGACGAGTACGGCGCGCGTGCGTTCCGTAAGGGCTTCTTCGATTCTGACCGGATCGAGATTGAAATCTTTTTCCGACGGTTCGACAGCCACCGGCTTGAGTCCCATTTCGATTACGGGAAGAATCGACGCGATATAGGTGTTGGCCGGGACGATTACTTCGTCGCCACATCTCAATCGGCCGGTCTCTATAAGCGCGCGGAAAATCAGGCGCAACGCGTCAAGACCGTTTGATACGGCTACCGCTGCACTCGTGGAATGGCAGAACTCGGCCAGCTCGCGCTCAAAACGGTCCTTCTCAGGCCCGTTGAGATACCAGCCCGACTCAATCACGCGACAAGCCGCTTCCGTCATCTCCTGACGAAAGGGGCGGTTGCTTTCATTAAGTTGCAAAAATGGAATGTCCATTCCTCCCTTTATGCTTTCAACGATTTGACGTATTCGAGGTATTCGTCATAATCGCGGATATAATCCTCCTCCTCGTAATGATGGGAACATAGCGCGAGGCATACCGTTCCCGTAGTAAAATTATGCATACAGTCCCAGACGCCCGGGGGAATAAGTACCCCGCGGTTGGATCTGTTCATCGGGATAACCAGCTCGTCGGTGCCGTCGGTAAGATGTAGGTCAAACGAGCCGGAGACCGCTATCAATACCGTAGAATTTTCATAGTGGGCGTGGCCGCCGCGCGTCTCACCACCGGGCACGTCGTAAATGTAAAAGACGCGTTTGATGGCGAACGGAACGTGACAACCCCCCTCAATGAAGGAGAGGTTGCCACGTGGATCGCATACTTTTGAAAACTCAAACTGTTGTACTTTGTCGAGCAGACTCATTGGTCCAAATAGTCTTTAAGCAGTAATGATCTGAGTGTTTGTGTTGATCACAAAGTGCTTATTTTTTCGTCTTGTTGCGTTCAAGCTGTGGCTCAAGTGCCGCAATCGCAAGGTCGACAGCCTCTTCAAAGGTATCGGCCGTCTTCGAAGCAAACAAATCCGCTGAACCCGGAACTGCAAGCTTGATACCGGCTTCCTTGTTCATTGCCGTCTCTGGCTTGATAAGACGCAGATTCACTTCGATGTCATTGATGGCATCATAACGACGAACGAGCTTTTCTATCTTCTTATTGACAAATGCAGTCAGTTTCTCTGAAATGTCGAAATGAATGGCGTTGATTTTAATGTCCATAGTGTCAGTGATTTAATTGTTAATTATTGCCGGAGGGAAAATGAAGGTGTTTCTTCGAATCTCCCTCTATAATTATTAACGTTTTTGGACGTGTTTTTACTATGGAAAATGTAAAAAATATTCTTATTTTTTGAATTTATTTTTCCCTCCTTCTTTGGTCCGGGGGTGCGCTCGATTGTAATTTTCGCGCAACTCGTTGAATGTCAGGTGAGTGTAAATTTGTGTCGTAGCAAGCGACGAATGTCCCAACATCTCTTTGACACTATTGAGGTCGGCGCCGTTATTGAGCATCGCTGTCGCGAATGAGTGCCGCAGGATATGCGGACTCCGTTTCGCACTTGTCGTTCCGGCCAATCCGTGCTTCACAATCAATGCCATTACTCCCGGCTTGATGCGCCTCCCTTTATGAATAATGAGTGCATGGGCATCCTCCCGCTCCGGGAATTCCGCATCGCGCGCACGGCGATACTGTTCTATCTCTTCCAAGAGCGGCTGCGGAAGAGGCAGTACCCGCTCCTTCGCGCGTTTGCCGAATACTCGCATCTCGCCACGCAACGAATTGATGTCCTCGTCGTTCAGCCCTATCAATTCCGCACTGCGAAGCCCGCAGCTATACAGTAAATTGACAATCAGGTGATTGCGTATTGAAATGAAGTCGCTTTCATCCACATTCTCGCGATTGAGCACGCTCTCCATCTCCTCTTCACGAACTACCGACGGCAATGGCTTATTCTTTTTCGCCGGCACTATGCTCGAAGCCGGATTGCGCTTGATGAGTTCGCGTTGCAGTAGATAACGGAAAAACGACCTGACACTCTGCGCCTTACGTCGTAATGTCGTAGCCCTCACGCCCCGGCGCGCCTCACTGTTCAGCCATCCGCGCACATCATTCGTCTCCACTTCCTCCCATCGGATTTTTACGTCTGAATTTTCAGATTCTCGCTCCGCAATATTTTCGATGTTGCTCTCTTCGGTTGCCTGTTTTCCCGTTTTGCTGTCAGTTGAAATGAATCGTTCAAACGCCTCAAGATCAGTGATATAAGCGCGTAAAGTATGTGGCGAATAGCCACGCTCCGCCCGTAAATATTCACCAAATTCCTTGATTCGTCCGTTCATTCAATATCGGCAATTCCACGATATTTTTTATCGTCGTCTTGTTATTTTATAAGCACACAAAACCTTGCGAAAACCCGAAGGCAATCGCAAGATTCTCTATCTTAAAATAAAACAAGGCGCGGAGCCGCTTCTTACTGCTCTGCCTGACGAAGCTGCTGAACGTAGATGGCCTTTACCATCTTCTTGCGGTTCGTTACGCTCGGCTTCTCGAATGCCTGACGACTTCTGAGCTCTCTGATTACTCCGGTTCTTTCAAATTTGCGTTTGAATTTCTTAAGCGCTTTCTCAATGTTTTCGCCTTCTTTTACTTGTACAATTAGCATATCTTTTTATTTCTGTTTTGTTATTTTACTTTTTCTTTGCTCTTTGTAAAACAGCGTTTTTGCCCGTTTTTTCTTTGAGCGTTGCAAAATTAGTTATAATTGTTCGTTCCGCAAAATTTTTCTCCCTTTTTTGCGATTTTTTTTATTTTTCTTCTTCGATTTACGCCGTCATTCTTTGATGCCTCCGTTGGGCTCATAATACCATTTGGAGTACATCAGATAGTTTTTGGCGATCTTTACATTCATCTCTTTTGCCTTCTCCGGCTCTACCATCTTCACGAATTTCGCCGGCGTGCCTGCCCACAGCTCGTGAGCACCGATCTTCGTGCGGCTCAATACAACCGACCCGGCTGCGACAAGAGCGCCTTCACCGACCTCAGCGTCGTCCATTACGATAGCACCCATTCCTATCAGTGCGTAATCGTGGATTTTAGCGCCGTGAATCACGACATTATGGCCGATCGATACATCGTTGCCGATTTCTATTGTTGATTTCTGATAGAGCGTGTGGAGTACGCTGCCGTCTTGGATATTAACGCGGTCGCCGATGCGGATGCTGTTCACATCGCCACGAAGCACAGCGTTATACCATACGCTGCAGTCTTTCCCCATCACTACGTCGCCCAATACTACCGACGTCTCGGCAAGGAAGCATCCCTCACCAATCTCCGGCATAAAGCCTCTCAACGGTCTTACTAATCCCATTGCAAATATTCTTTCTGTTGTTATTGTTTACGATTAAATAAAATAGGAGAGCGCTTCTGGATTTTTCGTCTCGATGCGCTCTCCATTGTTGTTCTTTATCGTTTCAGCGGCTGAGTCTTTTCTGCCAGCCAAGCCTGCTCTTCCGGCTTAAGCAGGGGAGTAAGACGATTTCTTACCTCCTCGTGGTATGCGTTCAGCCAAGCAATCTCCTCATCGGTCATGATTTCCGTCTCGAAGAGTCGCAGGTCAAACGGGAAGAGAGTCAGTGTGTCAAATTTATAGAACTGTCCGAATTCGGTCTTCATGGCCGGAACGGTCACGATCAGATTCTCGCAGCGGATGCCGTAGCGACCCTCGAAATAGATGCCCGGCTCGTTCGACGTCACCATACCCGGCTCCAGCGGCGTCGGGTTGATGTTCAGGCGGATGTTCTGCGGACCCTCATGACAGTTGATGAAGAAGCCTACACCATGTCCTGTTCCGTGGTAATAAGCCTTACCCTCTTCCCAGAGGAATTTACGTGCCAAGACGTCGAGCTGATGTCCCGTCGTTCCTTCGGGGAAGATAGCGCGTGCAACGGCGATATGCCCTTTCATCACGAGTGTGAAATCATGTTTCTGCTCGTCGGTCGGGATGCCAAGTGCCACGGTACGCGTGATGTCGGTCGTGCCATAAGTGTACTGGCCACCGGAGTCCACGAGAAGAAGTCCGTCGCCCACTACAGCTATGTCGGTCTCCTCCGTAGCCTCATAATGCACGATGGCGCCATGCTCATTCCATCCAAGTATCGGCGCAAAGCTCTCGTCAACGCAGCTCGGATCGGCCAAACGAAGCGCACGCAGACGTTTGCTGAGCTCAAGCTCCGTCAGTTTGCCGGTCGGATAATCCTTCTCCACCATCATAAAGAAACGCGTCAGGGCAACGCCATCCTTTTCCATTGCCGTGCGCCAGTTGCGAAGCATCGTCTCATTCTTGAGGCTCTTCAGCTTGGCAACGCCGGCGCCACCGTAGATCAGCTCGCATCCTAATTTTGAATACATTCCGCGGCTCGTCTTGTCAGGATCGATCAGAAGACGCGTCTCCTTCGGAAGATTGGCAACGAAATCCAAAACAGCGTCATAGCGCTCTACCTCGATATTGTTTTTCTTCAGGTGGGCGGCTACCTCGTCAGTCATCTTCTCCGGATCTACGAAGAGGACGCGGCGGTTGTCGTCCAGATAAAGATAAGATACATACATCGGCGAGAAATTGATGTCGTTGGCTGTGCGCACGTTGGTGATCCATGCGATATCGTCGAGAGCCGACATCATGATAGCCGTCGCTCCCTCCTTCTTCACCTCCTCCATCACGCGCTTAGCCTTGCTGTCGGTGCTCTCGCCGACAATCTTCTCGTCGTGAACAAACAACTTGTTCATCGGACGTGCGGGACGATCGTGATAGATATAGTCAAACTGAGGATAATTGTCGTTCAGACGAATACCCTTCGCGCTCAGGGCCTCTTCAAGCTTCTTTGCCAAAGTGACCGAGAACGTCATTCCGTCGATGCCTACTGTCGCGCCTTCGGGGAGATGTGCGGCCAGCCATTCTATAAGGTCGATGGCTTCCGGGCCGTCCTCCTTCATCATCTTGAAGCCGGTATCCTTCAGTTGCTCTTCGGCCTGAATGAAATAGCGGGAATCTGTCCAGCAATAAGCTTCGTCGGCCAATATGACAGCCGTTCCGTTTGTGCCGTTGCCCGACCAGAATCCTGTCAGCCATTCGCGGCCGCGCCAGTGATGCGGCGGTATTTCGCTCTGATGAGGATCCGTCCCCGTGATGACCACGGCGTCGATGCCATGCTCCTTCATCGACTTGCGCAGCTCCGTCAGATATTCATAATTCTTTTTCATGGTGGTATTGTTTTGTTATTTTGATTTCATATCATTGCCCCCTCTCTTCTCCCGCGCAAAATTAGCATTTTTTCCTGACTCTTCCAAATACCTCGATTCCTTCTTTATGATACGAGTTAAGACTTGTCCGTCCCAGAAATAGTTCGGGTTAATTTATTTCTGAGTTGTATGATTCAATATTTATTAGTATATTTGCGCAATTAATAGATTAAGCCATTTAAGTTATAATATTATGAAACAAATTAATAGCAATATTAAAGGAGGCAGAAAAGAAGTCATAACCGATAATATTGTTCGAGATCATTTCATTCAATATGAAATAGATGTAATCATAGAACAGCAGTCATCTTCCAATCCGTCGATAGACAAGCTTTTGCGTCATGCATCTAAACAAGGCGGTGGTAAGGGATATCCTGATTTTATCATACAATTTAAAAAGGATGCGAACTTCATTATCGTAATAGAAAATAAAGCAGACAAGAGGTATCACGAAAGTGAGGATAAAAAGCATTATGCCGATTTTGCTGTCGATGGAGTCTTGTTGTATGCATCGTTTCTATCTAAATCATTTGACGTCCTTGCAATTGCCATAAGCGGAGTAAATAAAGGAGACTTGAAAATTTCTCATTTTTTACATTTGAAAAATGAGCCTAAGGCATTTCCCTACTTTCGGGATCAATTGCTCTCTCCGATTGATTACTATAATGGTTTAAATAATTCAGAAGAGAAAAAAAGGCAAGACTATGATAAGCTGTTGGATTACACAAGAGTGCTCAATACCCGTCTTCATACTATGAAGATAGACGAAGCGGAACGTTGTATTCTTGCCAGCTGTATATTGTTGGCGCTTCGTCAGCCTAAGTTTAAGAATTACTATAAGTTGGAAGATAATCAGCAGATACTGGCCAATAATATGGTGAACGATGTGTTGGATTGGTTTAAAAAAGAAAAAGTAGGTGATAAAAAGATTGAGGTTCTGAAATCGAAATATGCAACTGTCAGAGGGATGTTCTCTGACGATAGTAAGGATTTGCGTGGGCTAATTGTTGATATGGAAGAGAATATCGATAACTTTAAGAAGACAAATAGGTATTATGATGTCTTGGGCCAACTGTACATTGCTTTTTTGAGATATGCCAATACTAGTAATGATTTGGGTGTTGTTTTGACGCCGACACATATAACGGAATTTTTCGCGGATGTAGCAGATGTCAATAAGAATTCTATTGTATTTGACAATTGTACTGGCACATGCGGATTCCTGATAGCGGCTATGAGTAAGATGATTGATGATGCAAAGGGTGATAGGAGTATCATAGAATCCATAAAACGAGACCAATTGATAGGAATAGAATATGCTGACAAGATGTACTGCCTAGCTGCTTCAAATATGGCGATACATGGCGATGGGAAGACTAACATATATTTCGATAATGGTCTTAATCCTGTTATCATAGAGGAGGTAAAGCAGCGTCAAAATGAAGGAAAATATCTAAGGCCGACAGTGGGAATGTTGAATCCTCCATATAAAGCTGACAAAAAGAAAGATGTAGAAGAATTGGAATTTGTCAAATGGAATTTGGAAGCGTTGGTGGAAGGGGGGATATGTGTCGCTATTGTTCCTATGCAATGTGCTATTTCTACTAATGGCAAAATCGGTGCTTTAAAAAAAGAGTTATTGCAAAAACATACTCTTGAGGCAGTCTTTTCAATGCCGGAAGAGCTTTTTTATAATTCAGATAAAAGTGTTGTTACCTGTGTTATGGTGTTTTCTGCTCATAAGCCCCATCAGAAAGATAAAGAAACATTCTTCGGGTATTTTAAAAATGACGGTTTTGAGAAACGTAAAAGGCTTGGCCGTATAGATGTTCATGGTAATTGGAAAGATATAAAACGGGAGTGGTTGTATTTGTATAAAAACAGAAAAGAAGTTGAAGGTAAAAGTGTAATGCGTCATGTGTCTTCGAGCGACGAATGGTGCGCTGAAGCGTATATGAAAACACAATATAATTCAATTTCTAAATCGCAATTTGAAAAAACAGTGCGAGACTATATTGCATTTAAAATTGCGTATAATATGAATACGTCAAGTATTAAATATCTTCCCGATGTGTCTGAATCAATTCCACTTTCGGCAGGTGAATGGAAATGGTTTGAAATCAGTGAAATCTTCGAGAAAATATATAAAGGTAAGGCATATAATGCACAGGATTTGACTTTTAATTCAACATTTACGGCTTCTTCAGTGCTTTATGTCACAAGAACTGATGTAAATAATGGCGTGAAAGGATGCGTCGAAAATGATAACTTTGCAAATTATGAAAAAGGGAATGCCATTACCATCGGAGATACAACTGCAACTGTATATTATCAGGAAAATGACTTTATTTGCGGAGATCATATAGTGGTTCTCCGCTCTTCATATCTGAATAAATTGAGAGCAATGTTCATCGTCTCCGTAATAAATATGGAACGTTTTAGGTATTGTTATGGGAGAGCATTTATTATGTCGACTATCAGGAGAACAAAAATTCGTCTTCCCGTAGACTGCAATGGTAGGCCGGACTGGGAGTTTATGGAGAAGTTTATAAAAACGCTCCCATACTCTGCTGATTTATAAACAATCATAACTCGAACTGGCTGAAAGTATATTAGCGTTTATTTGCTATTATAGACTACCTATATGAAGAGTGTTTTTCTTGTGATTCTTTGGTGGCTTCGCGAAAAATCATTACTTTTGCACAGATTTTCAATTTGTGGGCAATTTCGGCATTCCCCCGGCTTCGCCCGATGAATTTACGTTCCTATGGACAGACCTTTGAATATCGTTCTTTTCGATACAGAAAAATCCCACGCGGACCTGCTGCCGCTATCCTATACACGCCCTGTCGCTGAATTCCGCATCGGTATCCTCACAATACGCGAGAAATGGGAGCGTCGGCTCAACGTATCCTGTTCATATCTCTCCGCAGACCATCTGCGCGAAAAATTCCCATTCGTCGAGGCGGAAGATGCGATATACGTCAGAGGCTCCGTTATTCCCGACGACAATTTCATTAAGGCTCTTCTCGCCCTCAACCCCGGTGAGGCTCTATTCTATAAGGAGAGAATGATGGCCGCTCGCGTCGCTTATTGCGACTTCTTGTCGGCCAACTATTCCAAAATCGATTACAATGACGACCTCGATGTCATCGTTTATCCCTTTGATATTTTCCGCCTCAATGGGAAGGCTATCCGCGACGACTACGCCCTCATCGTAAAGGGTAGAAAGTCGCAGAAACTCCCCGACGGATCCACGCTCATCGGCGACCACAAGCTCCCCGACGGTCTCCCCTCTGTTTTCATCGAAGAGGGTGCCGAACTAACCGCCTGCGTCCTTAACGTCACCGGCGGCCCTATTTATATAGGTAAAAACGCTGCCGTTATGGAGTGCGCATCCCTTCGAGGACCAATCGCTTTATGCGACAACGTCAAAATCAAAATGGGCGCACGCATCTATCCCGACACAACATTCGGCCCTTACTGTAAAATAGGTGGAGAGGTCGATAATACCGTCATCTTCGGTTACTCAAATAAAGCCCATGACGGTTATCTCGGAAATGCCGTAATAGGGGAGTGGTGCAACATCGGCGCCGGAACGAACGCATCCAATCTCAAAAACGACTATACCAAGATTAGGGTGTGGAATTACCCCTCCCACTCCTTTATGCGGACGGATCTGCAATTCTGCGGACTCATCATGGGCGACCACTCCAAAGCCGGAATCAACACAATGTTTAACACCGCTACTGTAATAGGTGTAGGTGTAAACATCCACGGATCCGGATTTCCCTGCACATTCATCCCCGGCTTCTCCGAAGGTTCTCCTGCCGGAGGAATGACCGATGTTCCCCTCAAAAAATTCTGTCAGATTGCCGAAAGAGTAATGGCGCGCCGCAACGTTCCCCTCACCGACGCCGACCGTCGTATGTTTGAGAGCGTCTTCGAGACCGCATCGCATTATAAACACTCCTGATTCCGGCTGCATAGTCAGAATCCGGCCTGATACAAGGCCGGCGATATAAAATGCTACTCCCGAACTCCATTTCGGGAGCTTTTTTTTGCTCCTTATATTGTCCTTTTTCTTAGATGAAATTCAATTGGGAAGTACGTGGCAGGATTGAATTGTGGGGATAGGTAGAGCAGGAGAGAGGGTGAATTAGGAGAGAGGGGAAGAGAGTCGGAGGAGAATTGGGAGGAGGGAAAGCGAAAAAATAATTGTAACTTTTTTGCCGTTTTTCTTGCGTAAACCGCTAAAAAATAGTAACTTTGCATCGCAATTTGAGGACAAAGCGCCTCCGGACTCGCCCTAATTTACTGTATAACAGTTGATTGGGTGTGTTTTGCGGTGTGTGGCAGGCCTCAGTAAAATTAGATAACAAACACAAATTACATAAACAGATACTAAGAATGCCTACAATTCAGCAATTAGTAAGAAAAGGACGCGTCGCTCTCCAAGATAAGAGCAAATCGCCTGCTCTGGACTCTTGCCCCCAGCGTCGTGGCGTTTGTGTCAGAGTGTACACCACTACCCCTAAGAAGCCTAACTCCGCCATGCGTAAGGTGGCCCGTGTGAGACTCACCAACGGTAAAGAGGTCAACTCTTATATCCCCGGTGAAGGTCACAACCTTCAGGAGCACTCCATCGTTATGGTGCGTGGCGGCCGTGTTAAGGACCTCCCCGGTGTACGTTACCACATCGTTCGTGGTACTCTCGATACCGCCGGCGTACAGGGAAGAACGCAGCGCCGTTCAAAATACGGAGCAAAACGTCCCAAGGCAGCTAAAAAATAAGCAGCCATTTCTTACTGCGGCTTGGTCCGCTTAAATCACAAAACAAAACATCGTTTTTGATTTTCTGGATGGCTAATTGATCCTCACGGTCTAAATGGTGACCCGCTGACGATCCGGTTGAGTAAACCTCGGTCAAGTTCTTGCACTCCCGAGGTTGAAGATTCGAAAAAGCAGCCAAACTCAAAAAACATTAAACTAACTCAAATGAGAAAAGCAAAACCAAAGAAAAGAGTGATCCTTCCCGATCCTGTTTTCCATGATGTAAGAGTGACGAAATTCGTCAATCATCTGATGTTCGACGGAAAGAAGAACACCGCCTACACTATCTTCTACACGGCTCTTGAGACTGTGAAGAATAAACTCCCCAATGAAGAAAAAACCGCTCTCGAAATCTGGAAAAAAGCTCTCGAGAACGTAACTCCCCAGGTAGAGGTTAAGTCGCGCCGCGTCGGTGGTGCTACTTTTCAGGTTCCTACCGAAATCCGTGCTGACCGTAAAGAGTCTATCTCGATGAAAAACCTTATCATCTTCGCTCGCAAGCGTGGCGGCAAGACTATGGCCGACAAGCTCGCAGCTGAAATCGTGGACGCTTACAACGACCAGGGTGGCGCATTCAAGCGTAAAGAAGATATGCACCGTATGGCTGAGGCTAACCGCGCATTCGCTCACTTTAGATTCTAAGATTCTTTACAATGGCTAAACACGACGAGCTTAAATACACAAGAAATATCGGCATTATGGCCCACATCGATGCCGGTAAAACCACAACCTCAGAGCGTATTCTCTTCTATACCGGTCTGACTCACAAGATCGGTGAGGTTCATGATGGCGCCGCCACAATGGACTGGATGGAGCAGGAGCAGGAACGCGGTATTACCATCACGTCTGCCGCTACTACGACGTTCTGGAACTATAATGGTGAAAAATATAAGTTCAACCTCATCGACACTCCGGGACACGTCGACTTTACGGTCGAGGTAGAGCGTTCGCTCCGTGTCCTTGACGGCGCCGTTGCTACTTTCTGCGCTGTGGGTGGTGTTGAACCGCAGTCAGAGACCGTTTGGCGTCAGGCTGACAAATACAACGTACCTCGTATCGGTTACGTAAACAAAATGGACCGTTCCGGCGCTAACTTCTTTGAAGTAGTGCGTCAGGTGCGCGAAATCCTCGGTGCAAATCCGCTCCCCATTCAGATTCCTATCGGCGCTGAAGAAACATTCAAAGGCGTAGTGGATCTTATCAGTATGAAGGCCATCTTCTGGCACGATGAGACGATGGGTGCCGAATACAGCGTTGAGGAAATTCCCGCCAATCTCGTTGGCGAAGCAGAAGAGTGGCGCGATAAAATGCTTGAGACCATCGCTGAGTTCGATGAAGATCTCATGGCTAAATACTTCGACGATCCCTCTACAATCACAGAGGAGGAGATTAAGAGAGCTATCCGCACCGCAACGCTTAAGATGGAAGTTAATCCTATGATTTGCGGTTCTTCTTTCAAAAACAAAGGTGTACAGACGCTCCTCGACGCTGTCTGCGCTTATCTTCCTTCTCCGGAAGATGCCGGTGCAGTTGAGGGTCACGCCGTTGGCGATCCCGACAGCATCATCACGCGTGAACCGTCTCCCGAAGCACCGATGTGTGCACTCGCGTTCAAGATCGCTACCGACCCCTACGTAGGTCGTCTTTGCTTCTTCCGCGTTTATTCCGGTCAAATCGACGCCGGTAGCTACGTCCTCAATACCCGTTCCGGTAAGAAAGAGCGTATCTCCCGTCTGTTCCAGATGCACTCCAACAAGCAGAACCCGAAAGAATTCATCGGCTGCGGCGATATCGGTGCCGGTGTTGGTTTCAATGATATTCGCACGGGCGATACGCTCTGTGCTGAAGATGCTCCTATCGTGCTTGAGTCGATGGAATTCCCCGATCCCGTTATCGGTATTGCAGTTGAGCCCAAGACGCAGAAAGACCTCGACAAGCTCGGCGTCGGTCTGCAGAAGCTCGCTGAAGAAGACCCGACTTTCCGCGTTGAGACCAACGAAGAGACAGGACAGACCGTCATCTCAGGTATGGGTGAGCTTCACCTCGATATCATCATCGACCGTCTCCGTCGCGAGTTTAAGGTAGAATGTAATCAGGGTCGTCCTCAGGTTACTTATAAAGAAGCTATCACCAAGCCCGTTGAGCTTCGCGAGGTATTCAAGAAGCAGACCGGTGGTCGTGGTAAATTCGCCGACATCATCGTACGTATCGAGCCGGCTGACGAAGACTTCGACGGCAGCCTCCAGTTCATCGACGAGGTTAAGGGTGGTAATGTCCCCAAAGAATATATCCCCTCAGTTCAGAAGGGCTTCCAGACGGCTATGAAGAACGGTGTTCTCGCCGGTTATCCGGTTGAGCGCCTCAAGGTGACGCTCCTCGATGGTAGCTTCCACCCCGTAGACTCCGACCAGCTCTCATTCGAGCTTTGCGCAATTCAGGCCTTCAAGAAGGGTTCTGAGAAGGCAGGTCCGGTGCTTATGGAGCCTATTATGAAGATTGAGGTAGTGACTCCCGAGGAGTCAATGGTTGACGTGATCGGCGACCTCAACAAGCGTCGCGGTCAGGTAGAAGGTATGGAAAAGAGCCGCTCCGGTGCTCGTATCGTTAAGGCAAAGGCACCGCTCGCCGAGATGTTCGGTTACGTGACTGCCCTCCGTACCATCACTTCAGGTCGCGCTACCTCCACGATGACCTTCAGCCACTACGCCGAAGTATCCTCTTCGATTGCCAAGAACGTCCTTACGGAAGTTCAGGGTCGTGTAGATTTAATTAAATAATTAAGCCAACAGATATACCTATGAGTCAAAAAATCAGAATTAAGCTCAAATCTTACGACCATAACCTCGTCGATAAATCCGCCGAGAAGATCGTCAAGACTGTCAAATCCACCGGCGCCGTGGTCAGCGGTCCTATCCCCCTGCCCACTCACAAGCGCATCTTCACTGTCAATCGCTCCACCTTCGTTAATAAGAAGAGCCGCGAACAGTTTGAACTCGCTTCCTATCAGCGCCTCATCGACATCTACAGCTCCACCTCGAAGACCGTAGACGCTCTGATGAAACTCGAATTGCCCTCCGGCGTCGATGTTTCCATCAAAGTCTGATGACGAGTAACAATCTGTCAGGCTTACACCAACGGTGGTTTTTATCCCACCGGAGCTAAATGCTCGAAACAATAATTAAAACAACAACAAAAATTTAAATATGGAGGGTGCGCGGCACCCGCGCATTCCCTCCCGCTTTTTAAAACAATTAAAGAAATGCCAGGATTATTAGGAAAGAAAATCGGAATGACATCCGTTTTCAGTGCCGACGGAAAAAATATTCCGTGCACTGTTATCGAAGTAGGTCCTTGCGTAGTTACTCAGATCAAAACCCTTGAAAAAGATGGTTACGAGGCTGTTCAGGTAGGCTTCATCGAGAAGAAAGAGAAGCACACTACGAAGCCCGAAGCCGGTCACTTCAAGAAAGCAGGTGTAGCTCCGCAAAGATACTTGGCCGAGTTCAAATCGTTCGACACTGTCCCCGCCCTCGGTGACAAAATCACCGTGGAAATTTTCCAAGAGGGTGGATTCGTCGATGTTGTCGGTACAAGCAAAGGTAAAGGTTTCCAGGGCGTTGTAAAACGTCATGGCTTCGGTGGTGTCGGCCAGTCTACTCACGGCCAGAACAACCGTCTCCGCGCCCCCGGTTCTATCGGTGCCTGCTCGTATCCCGCTAAAGTG
>JAGAUF010000009.1 GCA_017620885.1 Muribaculaceae bacterium | reverse complement strand
GCCATCCGCCAGTGCAAACTTCAGCTCAAAGTGCTTATGGGCCTCGATGAGACCGTCGATGTAGACCCGACTGTGACGCTGAAGGAGATGCAGCAAGAGATGTACGGCTATCAACTCGAAGATCGTTCCTTCTCTCTCAATACGACTCTCCGCTCACTTGAGTTGCAGCAGGAGATGGCAAAACAGAACGTTGAACTGAAGAAACTTGCTTGGATTCCTACCCTCGCAGCCACCTACAACATCAGCTGGTTGTCGCTCAGCAACGGCAATCCGTTTAAAAATCAGGAATTCAACCCTTACAGCACGGTGGGACTCGCCGTTCAGGTGCCTATCTTCTCCGGAGGTTCAAAATATTACGGACTTAAAGGTGCGCAGGTGCAGCAGAAGGAACTGGAACTGCAGCGCGAAACACTGCTCAACAACCTCAATATGCAAGTGGATCTCGCCCTTGACAACATCAACAAGGAAGTACGGCAGATCGCTTCGAGCGCCGAAGGTATGAGACAGGCTCAGAAAGCTTACGACATTATGCAGAAAAGCTTCGAAATCGGCGCCGCCACGTATCTGAATCTGCGCGACAGCGAAAACGCCAACACCGCCGCTCAGCTCACTTATTATCAGGCCATATACAATTACCTCGTCTCGACAAGCGAACTTGACCTCCTGCTCGGCAAAGAGGACACGCTCAACCGCTCGGGAATCGAATATATCAAGCCCGACAATTACAAACAGAAAATCAAAACTATCGAATAAATCCCTGTCGGCATATTACCTCTCCAAACTAAACCGAACGAAAACCTTAAAAATACAGTAAATCAGCGATGAAAAAAAGCATATACATACTTGGAATCCTTCCCGCGCTCATTCTCTTGATGACGGCCTGCGGCAAGGATAAGGATGCAAACAAGCAGGAGGCGGACGAGAAACCTGCAGTGAAAATAGCCACGGTTGTGGAGCGCGAAGTCAGTCAGCTCTCCGAATACACCGCCACCGTCGAAGCCGAAAAGGTAAACAACATTGCCTCGCAGGTGCCTGCACGTATCCGCGAAATATTTGTAGATGAAGGTATGCGCGTCAGCAAAGGTCAGCGCCTCGTTGTTCTCGACGACGTGAACGCCGCCACCTATCAACTTCAGGTAAATACGGCAAAAGCCAACCTCCGCAATATCCAGACCGACTATAACCGCGCCCTCGAACTTTACCGCATCGGAGGAGGCACCAAACAGTCGGTCGACCAGATGGAAACTCAGCTGGTCAATGCCCGCAATGCCGTGGCTCAGGCTGAACGCACGCTGCGCAACGCCGCCGAGAATACTGTCCTCGTCTCACCGATCAGCGGCGTCGTGACGGCACGTAATTACGATCCGGGCGATATGACCGGCACAATGCCTGTTCTCACTGTCTCGCAGGTTAATCCCGTCAAGATTGTCATCAATGTCTCTGAAAGCGATCTCGCATACGTCAAGAAGGGTATGAGCGCTGCCGTGAAATTCGACACTTACGGTTCCGAACTTTTCAACGGTACTGTGACAATGGTTGCTCCTACCGTCGATGTGCAGACTCGTACGTTCGGCGTAGAAATCACGCTCCCTAACAACGACAGCCGTATCCTTCCCGGTATGTTCGGACGCGTAGAGCTCAACCTCGGTTCCGCACTTCATGTCGTAGTGCCCGATCAGGCTGTCGTAAAGCAGCCCGGTAGTGGCAACCACTATGTCTATATTTATAAGGACGGCACCGTTCAATACGTTCAGGTGACGCTCGGACAGCGCCTCGACGACGGATATGAGATTCTTTCCGGCGTTCCTTCGGGCGCATCCGTTGTCGTTTCAGGTATGGGCAAGCTCTCCAACGGCACCGCAGTAAAAGTGCTGAAATAATCGCTACACACAACATTTAAGACTGAAAGAAAATGAGTTTATACAGTTCGGCAGTCAAACGGCCGGTCATGACGACGCTTTGCTTCATCGCCGTCGTCATCTTGGGTCTGTTCTCCCTCGCCAAGCTCCCGATAGACCTCTACCCGGACATCGATACCAATACAATCATGGTCATCACAATGTACCCGGGCGCGAGTGCGGAGGATATAGAGCAGAACGTCACCAAGCCTCTTGAAAATACGCTCAACTCTGTAGAGCACCTGAAGCACATCACGTCGGATTCGCGTGAAAATACATCTGTCATAACACTGGAATTTGAATACGGCTACGACATCGACGTGCTGACCAACGACGTGCGAGACAAGCTCGATATGGTGAAATCGACCCTCCCGGACGATTCCGAAAATCCTATCATCTTCAAGTTCTCGACCGATATGATTCCTATATGTCTTCTGTCTGTTGAAGCCACGGAATCAATGGCCGGTCTTTATAAGATTCTTGACGATAACGTAGCCAACCCGCTTGCACGTGTCGACGGAGTCGGCTCTGTGTCGATTTCCGGTGCGCCTAAGCGCGAGGTGCACGTATATTGCGACCCGGCGCGCCTCGAAGCCTATCATCTCACTGTGGAACAGATTTCCAGCGTGATAGGCAACGAGAACCGCAACATCCCGGGCGGTTCCTTCGATATCGGTTCCAATACTTACGCTATGCGCGTACAAGGTGAATTTGAAGAAACGGAAGAGTTGCGCAATATTCCCGTTGGCTCCTTCGAGGGACGCACAATTTTCTTGCGCGACGTGGCGCGTGTTGATGATTCGCTCGAAGAGCGCACGCAGCAGACGTTTGTAGGAGGTAAAGAGGGTGCCATGATTATCATTCAAAAGCAGTCCGGCGCCAACTCAGTACAAATCTCCGAAGAGGTAATGAAGATGCTTCCGTCGCTGCAGAAGCGTCTGCCGAGCGACGTCAAGCTCGGCGTAATCGTCGACACCTCCGACAATATCCGCAATACCATCGCCTCTCTTGAAGAAACGGTGCTCTATGCCCTCCTCTTCGTGATGATAGTCGTGTTCGTCTTCCTCGGACGATGGCGAGCCACGATGATTATTGTCATCACAATTCCTGTCTCCCTAATTGCCTCGTTCATATACCTATTCGCGACGGGCAACACGCTGAATATCGTTTCTCTCTCGGCCTTGTCAATATCCATCGGTATGGTGGTCGACGACGCCATTGTGGTATTGGAAAACGTCACAACACACATCGAACGCGGAGCTGATCCGAAGCAGGCGGCCGTACACGGTACCAACGAGGTGGCAATCTCCGTTATAGCATCCACACTGACGCTTATCGCCGTATTCTTCCCGCTGACCCTCGTCACGGGTATGACGGGTGTGCTCTTCAAGCAATTGGGATGGATGGTGACCATTATGATGATCATCTCGACGACATGTGCGCTCTCGCTGACGCCTATGCTCTGCTCACAATGGTTGCGTCGCGTGCAAAACCACGGAAAGCTCTACAACACACTCTATAAGCCCATAGAACGCGGTCTGGACTCTTTCGACAACGGTTATGCCCGACTGCTCCAATTCGTGGTAAGACACAAGACGGTCACAGTCATAGTATGTCTCGGCATTTTCGTCGGCTCTCTCTTCCTGTTGAAGTTTGTCGGAACGGAGTTCTTCCCGATGCAAGACAACGGACGTCTTGGCGTCACGCTTGAGACTCCTATCGGCACACGCGTAGAAATCACACGCGACGCCGTGGCTCGACTTGACGCCGAATGGCGCAAAAAGTATCCCGAAATTCTTGTCTCAAGCTATACTGTCGGTCCCGCCGGTACAGACAATACCTTCGCCTCTCTCTCTGACAACGGTTCTCATATCGTCTCGATGAACATACGTCTCTCCGACCCGGGCGACCGCGAAAGGAATATCAAGGACATCGCCGACGATATGCGTAAGGACATTGAACGCGGATATCCGGAGTTCAAGAAAGCTCAGGTTAATGTCGGCGGCGGACGCGGACAGGGCATGGGCGGTCAGGCTACTGTCGATTTTGAAATTTACGGTTATGATTTCACGGAAACCGATTCTGTAGCTCAGCAGCTCCGCAAGATTATGGAAGGAATCCCGGGCACGGCCGACATCACGATTTCTCGTTCCGACTATCAGCCTGAATATCAGGTGGATTTCGACCGTGAGAAGCTGGCGATGTACGGGCTCAACATGGCCACGGTTGCCACATATATCCGTAACCGTGTCAATGGCGCGACAGCCTCACAATACCGCGAGGACGGTGAGGAATACGACATCAAGGTGATGTACGATCCCGAACACCGTACTTCACTTCAGGATGTGGAAAATATCACGATTATGAGCTCTACCGGACAGCCCGTCAAGCTCCGTGAGCTCGGAAAGGTAGTGGAACGCTTCACACCTCCTACCATCGAGCGTAAGGACCGCGAACGCATCATCACCGTATCAACCGTTGTTGATGGCGTGCCTCTCGACCAAGTTGTCACGGAGGCTCAGATGAAGATCGACGAAATGAACCTTCCCTCGGGCATCAGCATCGGCATCGCCGGTTCGTATGAAGACCAGCAGGATTCGTTCAGCGATCTGATGATGCTCGGCATCCTTATCATCATTCTCGTCTACATTGTGATGGCTGCTCAGTTTGAATCGCTCACCTATCCCGGCATCATCATGTCGTCGCTGCTGTTCGCCTTCTCCGGCGTCTTCCTTATCCTGTGGATGACGGGACATACGCTCAACGTGATGTCGATGATCGGCGCGATTATGCTTATCGGTATCGTGGTGAAAAACGGTATCGTGCTTATCGACTATATCACACTTAACCGCGAGCGCGGTATGAGCATCCGCAAGGCGGTGATTCATGGTGGCCGCTCACGTCTGCGTCCTGTGGTCATGACTACGCTCACCACGATTCTTGGTATGGTGTCGATGGCTGTCGGTTCCGGACAGGGAGCCGAGATGTGGCGTCCTATGGGTACGGCCGTGATTGGAGGTCTTACGTTCTCGACCATCCTTACGCTGCTCTTCGTACCCGTGATGTACTGTATCTTCGCCGGTAACGGAGTACGCAATACGCGCCGCAAGATTCGCAAACAATTAGCGGCTAAAAGCAGTGGGGATAAACAATAAATTGTTATATATCAGAAAATTATGAAATCTGTATTCATAGCCTTCGATCAGGCTCATCAAGATAAAATAATCGAGATACTCGACCGTCTCTCGTGCCGTGGTTTCACGTCGTTTGGCGAGGTACAGGGGCGCGGAAGCAAGACCGGCGATCCGCATTACGGCAGCCATGCTTGGCCGTCGCTGGCCTCGGCCATCCTGACCGTCGTGGAAGACGACCGCATCGACACTCTTCTCGCGCGCCTGAAGCAGCTCGACGAAGAGCGTCCGCTGCTCGGCCTGCGAGCATTCGTCTGGAACGTGGAGCAGACAATCTGATTTCATCGGGTGGCGTCTCTCCCGCTTCCCGACCATACTTCCTTACCACTTCTCCTCTCCTCCGTTAGTACAAGACGTGTCAGATTTTTTAATTTGGCACGTCTTCTCCTTTTCACGGCCGACAAAGGTTATATAAAGGTGAAGAAAAAAGTTGGGGAGATGCGAAAAAAGTAGTAATTTTGTGATGAAAATGAATTTTACCCGCAAAATAACAGTTTTGGCGGCCATTATCGTTATGGCCCTTACCTCTATGGCCAATGCCCAAGGGATGCGTCCCGGCAACGGGGCACACGGTACGACCGCCACGGGGACGTCGGCGACCGAAACGCATTACAAGGCCGGCAACTGCTGGACGCTCTCCTACCCTCTCGGCGCACATCGCCCGGCAGTGATGGACACGCTGACATACAATTATCAGCGTCTCAGCATCCCCTCGATGGTGAGCGACGCTTGGGTCTCTGAAGGCAATATGGGCAGCCCGGGAATCAATATGATTTTCTTCGACCGCCAAAAGCGCACGGATTTCTTCTTTCAGGACGCTATCAACGCTTGGCGCCCGACGTCCTACAAGCAGAAGTTTTACAACGTCTACATCCCGATGACTTTGCTTTCCTACAATTTCGGGGGAGGACGTGAAACACGTCAGGACCGCCTCTCTGCCGTATTTGCCGGCAACGTAAATCGACGCATCGGCATCGGAGCCCATATCGACTATCTCTATGCAAAGGGGAATTATGCCAATCAGTCGGCCAAGGATTTAAATTTCGGATTCAACGGCTACTATCGCGGCGACCGCTACGAGGCTCAGGCGTTTTATTATCATTTCAACCACACTAACTTGGAGAACGGTGGCATCACCGACGACCTTTATATCCTCGACCCTGCCGAGCTGCAAGGTGGCGTATCGAGCATCAGCTCTATGAGCATCCCCACGCGTCTGAGCGGCGCCCAGAACCGTGTCAATGGCGATCAGTTTTATATGAACCATGCCTATAACGTCGGCTTCTGGAAGGAAGTGCAGGTGAATGATACGCTTACACGCGACGTCTATGTGCCGGTGACCAAATTCCTCTATTCTCTGGATTATAAAAGCGGTTCACACGACTTCAAAAACACCTCCGTAAGCGAGGGCGACGAGTTCTGGGCCAATCGCTATCTCAATAGCTCCGGCACTTTCGACCGCTCTCACTATTGGTCGCTCGCCAATACTCTCGGCGTCGAAATGGTGGAGGGATTCAACAAGTGGGTGCCTTTCGGTCTTTCGGCCTACGCCACGTTTGATACGCGCAAATTCCGTCTCCCGACCGACTATTCCCTCGGCTACGGCGACGAAGAATCCTCCGACGACGAACCTGCGCTCACCGATCCGTTGCCTGAAAATGTCGCGATGCTCCGCAAAGGAAGCCAGAACCTGCTGTGGGTGGGCGCAGAACTCAATTCTACGCAACATCCCGTACTGACGTATTCGGCACGCGCAAAATTCGGCATCATTGGCGATGTGGCCGGCGACGTCGAAATAGACGCGGAAGCCGCCACGCGCTTCCGTATGCTCGGCGACACTGTGCAGATTAAGGCCAAAGGATTCTTCCACAATACCGCCCAGCCTTGGCTCATCAAACACTACATCTCCAATCATTTCGCATGGAACAATTCCGAATTCGGCAAAACACGTGATTTCCGAATCGGTGGAGAGCTTACTATCCCGTGGACAAAAACTGTCTTGAGCGCCGGAGTAGAAAACATCCAGAACTATGTTTATTTCAATGCCAACGGTCTCCCGGTACAGGAAAGCGGCAACATACAGGTTTTCTCGGCCAGCCTCGACCAGAAGCTCAGCTTCGGCATCTGGAACTGGGACAACCGCATAACATATCAGGCCACATCAAACAACACGGCCATTCCGCTCCCAGCCCTCTCCATCTATTCCAATATGTATCTGAAATTCACCGCCTTTAAGGTGCTGCACGTACAGTTTGGAATCGATTGCGATTATTATACACGCTACCGGGGAATGAACTATCAGCCTGCGCTAATGGCTTTCACAACCAACGACGACGTACACGTAGGTAATTTCCCCTTCTGCAATGTCTATGCTACCTGCAAACTGTATAAAGTGCGTTTCTACGTCCTTTACAGCCACGTAGACCAGAACCTTTTCACACGAAATAGCTTCGCTATGCCGCATTATCCGGTCAATCCGCGCAAGCTGCAATTCGGACTCAGTGTAGATTTCGCCAACTGAAAACTTAAAATCCCCTATACCATATATGTCTGAAAATATAACTACGACAGAGAAAAAACGAATCCGTATCCCCTTACTTCTGCAGATTCTTATTGCTATATGCCTCGGCATAGGTTGCGGCTATTTCTTCCCGGTGGGGTTCGGAAGAATCTTTGCAACATTCAACGCCATTTTCAGCCAGTTTCTCGGATTCCTCATCCCTCTCATCATCCTCGGCTTCATAACGCCGGCCATCGCCGACATCGGCAAAAAAGCAGGCTTCGTGCTGCTCGTTACGGCCGCGCTCGCATATCTTGACACAATTTTCGCAGGTTTCATCAGCTTCTTCACCGGAGATGCCCTCTTCCCCTATTTCATCTCTCCCGGTGCCCTCGCATCCACACCGGAAGGACACGACCTCACCCCCTATTTTACCATCGAGATGCCCCCTCTCATGACTGTCATGACGGGACTCGTCCTCGCTTTCCTTCTTGGCATCGGGATGGCGGCAATACAATCGAAATCTCTCAAGGTGATAGCCGATGAATTTCGCGACATCATCACCCTCTCCATAGCCCGCGTCATCATACCCCTGTTGCCGCTTTACATTTTCGGCATATTCCTCAATATGACTGTAGCAGGACAGGTAGGACCCGTCCTCGGCACATTCGCCAAAATCATCGTCATTATCTTCATCCTCACATTCCTCCTCCTTGTCTTCCAGTTCTGCATCGCCGCTCTTTTCAATAAGAAAAACCCGCTCAAGATGCTTATGACGATGATGCCGGCCTATTTCACGGCACTCGGCACGCAATCCTCTGCCGCCACGATTCCCGTAACGCTCCGCCAGACGATGCGTCTCGGTGTCAGCGAAGACATTGCCGGCTTCACCATACCTCTCTGCGCCACTATCCACATGAGCGGCAGCACACTGAAAATCGTAGCCTGCGCCGTCGCCCTTATGCTGATGCAGGATCTCCCTTACGATTTCCCGATGTTCGCCGGATTCATCTGTATGCTCGGCATCACCATAGTGGCGGCGCCCGGAGTCCCCGGAGGCTGCATTATGGCTTCTCTGGGGCTGCTCGGTGGCATACTCGGTTTCAACGAAGCTAATCAGGCTCTTATGATTGCCCTATACATCGCTATGGACAGCTTCGGCACTGCCTGCAACATCACCGGCGACGGCTACATCTCCGTCATTATCGACCACTTCTTCGGTTCAGAAAGAAGAACGGCCGACAGTGACCCTGTCAGCCGGACTCTCTCGGAATAATTTTCAGCTTACCTTTCAGGATTACACATCCCCAATCATTGAATTTGCTAATGAGGCAATGCTTTCTACATAGGCAATCGTGGCATTGGCGGCCTGTGTCGCACGATCGGCATTGCCCGTGAATATTTTATCAACTGCGGCTCCCCATGCGTCTATAAGCGTCTTTTCTTTGCTCATAGCGGCGTTCACATTAGGAATCATCTCTTCCGTAATCATAGGAGTACAATCCGCATATTCCTTGACGGCAGCGCATTGATCCCGCACTTCGGCATCCAGCATCTGCAACGCCTGCTGCATCGACGTCGATGCATGCACCCTCTTTCCGTTCATCACTCCAAGTATATTCTCCAAGAGTTTATGCCACTCCTGCTCAGCGCCCGTCATTCCGTCTATCTCTAAAATAGGCTGAAGACTACCTCCGGCGGCACCAAAGCCCCCGAGGGTGGAAATCAACGTGCCGTTGTTGGAGTTCATCGCTTCGCCGGTGAGAATGGCGGAATAGATAGCACTCTTCTGCGTCTCATCGGCTGCCTTATCCACGAGCTTGGAATAGATACAATACGTCGTCATCTTCGCATAACACCACTCCATTGAGCTGCAATGGCGCATCTCAACAGTTGTCCCGGCCCTGTTCGCCCAATAGCTTACGAATAGCATGCCGCGATATTCTTCCAGCTTCTCAAGATCGGTCAGCTTAGCCTTCTTCGCAGGATATTTGGTGTCGAAAGCCTTGATGACCTGCCCGGCAATCCCTTTTGCCCACGTAATCTCGGCCGTAAGCACATTTAACGAACCGATGGTATTATAGAATTTATGATTTTCAAACTTCGCGCCGAGCGACTTCGGTGTGACCGTAGTGAGGGCTGAAGCGGTACCCGATTTCTTTTTGGCGTAAGTTTTCGTAGCCTTGCGCTGCAGAGCCGCGTATGCCGACACTGTCCCTCCTACAAATGAGAGACATAAAAGAGAGGCAATCAGAATCTTTTTCATTGTATTAATAAATTAATTGATTGAATTATACGACAAAGGGGATAGTCGAGCATTCTTCGCCCGATTATCACCCTCTAAGAATTTGTCTGTGTATGTATGATTATTTCAGTACGCCGAGCTTCTTGCCCACCTTGATAAAGGCTGCAATGGCGCGGTCAAGCTGCTCGCGGTTGTGGCCTGCGCTGAGCTGAACACGGATACGAGCCTGATCTTTCGGAACAACGGGATAATAGAAGCCCGTAACATAAATACCCTCTTTCTGCATCTCGGCAGCGAAGTCCTGCGAGAGCTTAGCATCGTAGAGCATAACGGCGCAGATGGCTGACTGCGTCGGCTTGATATCGAAGCCGGCAGCGAGCATCTTGTCGCGGAAATAAGCCACGTTCTCAACGAGCTTGTCGTGAAGGGCGTTGCTCTCTTTGAGCATCTTGAACATCTCGATGCTGGCGCCTACGATCGAAGGAGCTACGGAGTTAGAGAAAAGATAGGGACGTGAACGCTGACGGAGCATATCGATGATCTCTTTCGGACCGGTGGTGAAACCGCCCATAGCGCCACCGAAAGCCTTACCGAGCGTACCGGTGAAAATATCGATCTTGCCATAGCAGTTAAACTGCTCAGCAACGCCGTGACCTGTGGGACCTACAACGCCGGCTGAGTGGCTCTCGTCCACCATTACCAAAGCGCCGTATTTGTCGGCCAGTTCGCAAATCTTGTCCATCGGAGCAACGTTACCATCCATAGAGAAGACACCGTCAGTGGCGATGATCTTATAGCGGCAGTCGGCTGCTTCCTTCAGGCAACGCTCCAGATCGGCCATATCTGCATTGGCATAGCGGAAACGTTTTGCCTTGCAGAGGCGCACGCCGTCAATGATTGAAGCGTGGTTGAGCGAGTCGGAGATGATAGCGTCTTCAGCCGTGAAAAGAGGCTCGAAGAGACCGCCGTTAGCGTCGAAGCAAGCGGCATAGAGGATTGTGTCCTCAGTCTTGAAATAGTCGCTGATGGCTTTTTCAAGCTCTTTGTGGAGGTCCTGCGTACCGCAGATGAAGCGCACTGACGACATTCCGTAGCCGCGACGGTCCATAGCTTTCTTAGCTGCTTCGATCAGACGGGAATTGTCGGAAAGTCCGAGATAATTGTTAGCGCAGAAATTGAGCACTTCACCCTGAGTGTTCTCAACTTCGATATCGGCCTTCTGAGGTGTCGTTATGATTCTTTCGTTTTTGTAGAGGCCGGCATCCTTGATGTCCTGTAACTCTTTCTGTAAGTGGCTCTTAAATTCCTTATACATGGTATTTTGAATTTTGGTAGAATTAATTTCCCTCAAAATTAGTAAATTTTCTGAGAAAAATTGTAATTTTGCAGAAAATATTATTCACGATCTTAGATCTAACAGAATGAAAAATATTCTTATTATCGGAGCTACCGGCCAAATTGGGTCGGAACTCACCATGAAACTACGCGGCATCTACGGTGGCGGCAACGTAGTTGCCGGCTACATTAAAGGTGCCGAACCCAAAGGCACACTTCTCGAAAGCGGCCCCGCTGCAGAAGTAGACATTACCAACGCCGCTCAGATAGCCGAGGCTGTCGAGAAGTACAACATCGACACAATCTACAATCTCGCTGCGCTGCTCAGCGCAGTAGCCGAGGCAAAACCGCAGCTCGCTTGGAAAATCGGTGTTGGCGGTCTCGTAAACTGTCTTGAGGTATCCCGCGAAAAGGGTTGCGCACTCTTTACGCCAAGCTCTATCGGCTCATTCGGTCCCGATACCCCCAAAGACAAAACTCCGCAGGACACGCTCCAGCGTCCCGCCACTATCTACGGCGTAACAAAAGTTTCCGGAGAATTGCTCTCCGACTACTATGCTCGCCGTTTCGGTGTCGACACACGCTCGGTACGTTTCCCCGGACTCATCTCTTTCGTAGCGCCTCCGGGCGGCGGAACTACCGACTATGCAGTCGATATTTACTATTCAGCTGTCAAGGGTGAGGAATTCAAATGCCCGCTCAAGCCCGGCACGTTCATGGACATGATGTACATGCCCGACGCTCTCCGCGCCGCTGTCGAAATCATGGAAGCTGATCCTTCACGCCTCGTTCACCGCAACAGCTTCAACATCGCCTCGATGAGCTTCGATCCCGAAATCATCTACAATAAGATCAAGGAATACGTTCCCGGATTCAAGATGAGCTACGAGCTCGATCCGCTCCGTCAGAAGATCGCCGACTCATGGCCCAACAGCCTCGACGACAGCTGCGCTCGCAACGAATGGGACTGGAAGCCCGAATACGATCTCGACCTCATGACGCAGGATATGCTCAAAAACCTGCGCATCAAATTCGGTATCAAAGAAAAAACTATGGCCTGAAACATGCCATAATCAATACCAACCTAAAAGAGGCGCCCGTCATAACGATGGACGCCTTTTTTGATTATCAGTTTCTTAGAGCCGGCTCTTAGCCTTTACTATTACTTCACAAGAAGTTTTGCTGCCTTCCCTTCAACAACTACGACATAAGTCTCGCCACGAGCTACCGTGATGCTAACGATATCTTTTTCAGCTTTTGCCGTGCCGACAGTCATACCGGTTGTGCTGTATACACTTACTCCCTGACCCGGCACGAGTCCCTCTACGATTATGCGGCCTCCATCGGCGTACACTTTGAGTGCGCTTCCCTCGATACCAAACACGCCGTCGGAATGTTCTATCATAAAATCGCCTGTATATTCAGTCACAGCCTCTATTTCACTGTCTTCCTGAAGGGGAACAGAAGTATATTCCGTACCTTTAAGCTGGTCAAGCACAACGTAACCGTTCTTCTTCAAAGAAGTGATTTCCCAATTCTGTCCGAGGTCAAAATTGACAGTAACCGTCTCTCCCTTCACTGTTCGGAGGGTATTGACAAATACATCGTTCACCTTGACGCTTAGCGTAATATATTCCGGCTCAATTATCGTGACTCCGGCATCTGCCGATATCTCAAGTTGTATCTTATATTCCTCGTTCACAACATCGGAATATCCTTTCTGATGCACGACGCCGGCGGGCAAAGTCAGATTATAATACTTTGTTTTTTCACTGATGATGGGCTCCACGCCACCGTTCAGAAGCGTCTTTTCATTATAGCCGATAAAGTCGGCCACAAGAATGGATTTGCCATCGCGGTTGATGACTTTAAGCGGTGCGGTACAAGCTGATCCAACGATTGCAGGGTTCGCACACTCGAAGACTGTCATAGGATTGTCGCCTACCGGTTCAACCTCATTGCTCATATAAAAAAGAGCATGAGTCATTTTCTTTATCTTGTCATTCTCATTATATGAGCAACTCTCAACCTTGCATGACAACGCCATCGCTCCGTTGATTATAAATGTAAAGGGTTCGCTTTGCACCCATGCACGGAAACGGCCACTCTGAGGACGGTATGCATTCTTGGGAATGACAATCTTATATTTTTTACCTGCTATAAGATTTTCATTCACAGTCACTGTGGCAACAGGATATAAATACAACCCGTTAGAGCCGCGTTTTGCATGCCCGAGGCTTACCTCCTTTATGAGGACATCACCCTCCGGAGTCATCTCAAAGAGCTGTCCCTTCAGGCCCGTCGAAGAAATAAAATTCTCGCTCGTCTCATCGGTCTCTGAATACTTATAGTGATTGCATTTTATTTCGAGAACGTCCAGACGCTCAAGACTCGCTTCTCCTGATTTCAATTCTGGATTGCGATGATGCTCTGAAACTGCCACAGGACCATCAAGTTTAATCTTCGGGAATTTATCGCCCATCTCTTCTATTCCGGGAACTCGGAATCTGACCTCGTCGGAATCGGCTATTAACTCAAAAGCATCATCAATTCTATTACTACCATTCATATTGAGATCAATATGACCGGAAGGGCAATACAGATAATATTCTTCTCCCGGTGAATAGGTGAGATAACTGCAACTAATTATTACTTCTCCTTCAGAATAACTGATCGTAATATTTCCTGCAGAATTATTGGTCGTGGCGCTATTAATTGACGGGGACACATATTTCGTAGTGCCATTAGGCTGAGCTTCACTGTGCCTCGATACGATCGTTATGTAATATCCTTGATACTCTTTCGGCTCTACATCCAACTTCAGCATCTTCGGAAATCCGTACTCATCGTATTCTATCCTCGGATTCTTTAACTTGAATGAGAAAGGCTTACTGCCGATTACTCCACGGCTCGCAGCGGCATTGGTAATAGACGGATTAGCAGTCTCTGCCACGCTTCCCTCCCTGAGTGTAATCAGATAATTCTTATCCTTAATCAGCGCGACGTTATCAAATTCCATTACCACCACTTCCGATTCCACATCGCTGACGCTTATTCTTACAGCCTGTGCAACTTCTTTGCCGTCAAGACTGAGAATTGCGGCTTCTGTGCCGGTCAAGGAAATTGGATTTGGGAAAACTGCCTCAACCTTCGATACTGATTCTACAGTACCTGCCGGACTTCTCCATGCAGACGGACGGAGAAGCTTGACATCCGATTTGCCGGTAAACGTCAGATTCATCGGTGATTCATTGTAGTTTTTAAATCTCGTTTTGAAACCGGTCTCTGCACCCTTTTTGCAGCCACCTATGCGATTGCCAAAACTTACGGTATATTTCACTCCATCCTCCGGAACTCCCGGAAAACTAAATTTCAGTTTGCCACCCGGCACAAAATTTTCTGAATTCCATGTCTGGGTAGGCACCATACATTCGGCTATCAAATTTTCCGGTGCGACATCTCCTCTATAAAGCCGAGTGAAATATGACTTCTTAGGATTCGTTTCATCATTGATTCTCAGGCCGTAAAGGTCTGACTGACCGTAATTGCTCACCATCTCCGAAAGATCGAATTCCATCTCGAAATCAAATGATTCAATGGTCGACCCATCGGCGGGCACACATCCGACGTATGGCACCGACACTACGGCTCCATGCGATATCATCCCGGGCAAGGATAATAGCAACGCCACAAAGAAGAAAAAGGTTCTTTTCATCTGTCTTGATTTTTGGTTATTAAATATTTATCACTTTAGTACGGCCTAATATGTCATCGAAATGGGATAAGGTAACCGCACACGCTGCAAAGTTAGTTTTTTTTTACAACTTACCAAAAATAATTAAAAATATTTTTAACATCGATTTGAAATAATTACAAGAGCTTGTTTACAAATTTTGCAGATTAAGGTATAAATGAAAGGTTTAAACCACGTACAATACACGTAAAAACCGTAATTTTCGTCGGAGTTGAAGATAGATAATGTCGGAAGAAATGTCGGAAGAAAACGTTCTGCCTTCCCTTAATTTCCCGGCAATATATTCGCTCATTTCACAGATTTTTCGTAACTTTGCATTTCAATAGCGGCGACAAAACAATCAGCCGCAATAGAAATATACCCCTATGATTGATAAAATCAACTCACTCAAAGCAGAAATTGAATCTCTCGTCGCTTCCTCACCGGAAGAAGTCGAGCAGATCAGAATCAAATATCTTAGCAAAAAAGGGCTCGTTTCGGCCCTCTTCAATGACTTCCGCGCTCTTCCTCCGGAACAGAAACGCGAACTCGGCCAGAAGCTCAACGAGCTGAAGAATTTCGCAACCGAGAAGGTAAACGCACTGCGCGAATCACTCGCCGCAGCCGATGACGACGCTTCGGCATCAATCGACCTGACGCGCACAGCGGCTCCCGTTGCAACGGGCACCCGTCATCCCCTCTCCATCGTCAAAAACGAAATCTGCGACATCTTCTCCCGTATGGGATTCACCATCGCTGAAGGTCCGGAAATCGAAGACGACTGGCATGTCTTCTCTTCGCTCAATTTCGCCGCCGACCATCCCGCTCGCGATATGCAGGATACGTTCTTCATTCAGCGCAACCCGACCGACGTACTCCTCCGCACACACACATCATCCGTGCAGACACGTGTGATGGAAAAGACGCAGCCCCCTATCCGCATCATCTGCCCCGGACGCGTTTACCGCAACGAAGCGATTTCAGCCCGCGCTCACTGCTTCTTCCATCAGGTGGAAGGCCTTTACATCGACCGTAACGTTTCATTCGCCGACCTCAAACAAGTCCTGCTTGCCTTCGCACGGGAAATGTTCGGTCCTGAAACGCAAATCCGTCTGCGTCCGTCATACTTCCCCTTCACCGAGCCGTCAGCCGAAATGGACATCAGCTGCCATATATGTGGCGGAAAGGGTTGCCCGTTCTGCAAAGGAACCGGTTGGGTCGAGATTCTCGGTTGCGGTATGGTCGACCCCAACGTCCTCGAAGCCTGCGGAATCGACTCAAAAGAATATACCGGCTACGCCTTCGGTATGGGTATCGAACGAATCACCAACCTCAAATATCGTGTCAAGGACCTCCGTATGTTCAGCGAAAACGACGTCCGTTTCCTCCACGAATTTGACGCGGCAAGAAAATAATACACTACACACAAAACAGAATACACGGATGCCGGCTATCTCTGCCTGCATCCGTTTTTAATCGCCACCCCAATGACCGTAAAACAACGCTACGACAACATCATATCTTGGTTTGAAAACAATATGCCCGAGGCATCCACCGAGCTGCAATACGATACCCCATTTCATCTTCTGCTCGCTGTAATTCTCTCGGCTCAATGCACCGACAAACGCGTCAATATCGTCTCGCCTCCCCTATTCGCCGCCTACCCGACGCCACGCGAGCTCGCCGATGCTCCGATTGAGGAGATTTTCGAATACATCAAGAGCATCACCTTCCCAAACAATAAGGCGCGCCATCTGAAACGCGCTGCTCAAATGCTCGTCGACGAATTCAACTGCGAGATGCCTTCCGACATCGACTCCCTCATGAAGCTGCCGGGCGTCGGCCGAAAAACAGCTAATGTAATGCTCTCTGTGGTCTGGAACAAGGCTGCTATGGCCGTCGATACTCACGTATTCCGCGTCAGCAACCGCATCGGCCTGACCAACAATTCCACCACTCCGCTGCAGACCGAGAAAACCCTCGTAAAACACATTCCCGAAGACAAAATTGCAACAGCGCATCACTGGCTCATCCTCCACGGACGCTACGTCTGCAAAGCAAGAAAACCGGACTGCCACCTCTGCGGCATATCCGGTTTCTGTAAATATTTCGAGAAAGAATCCCGAGCTAAAAAATAAATTATTTAATCAGCTTAGCCAGTCGGTCGGCCGTCTGTGCTGCCGATTCGCCACGGGCGATTATCGTCCCGTCGGGACCGATGAGAATCAGATACGGAATTCCCGAAAATCCATAGACGTCGTATGGTATCTTTGCTGCATTCTTCATCACCGGCCATGTGATGCCGTGCTTAGCAATAGCCTTGTCCGTGTCGGCCACCTCGTCGCGCACGGCAACGCCTGCTACCTGAAGTTTCCCGGCATATTTCTCCGACAAAGCCTTCACCTCCGGCATCTCCTTGATGCAGTACGGACACCAGCTCGCCCAGAAATCCACAAGCGTATAGACTCCCGGCTTCACGAAATCGCTCAGTTTCTCCCTCTTGCCGTCGGGCAATGTCGTCTCAAAATCGGCGAACTTCTCACCTACTGCCGTCTTGCCGCGCAACTGCGCATAGCGAGCGAAACGCTGCACACGCTTCGATTCACGGAATTTCGCCGGAGCCTGCTCAAGCATCGCCAGCACCTCCTTCGGCTCTCCATATTTCAGCCATTCCACGCCGAAATAATCTCCAAGCACATTTCCCTTATTCTCATTATATTTCTGCTGCGCGAATTTTGCGTATGCGATCATATCGTTCAGATTCTCAACAGAATCCAGACGGCTTATCTCGCGTGCGAACAGATCGTTCATCGGGCTGCCTTTTGCCACGCTCATCGTGTCGGTAAGCACGAGATTTCCCTCCTCAATCACGAGGAAGCCTTTCACACGTCCGTCAATCACGATCTGAGCCAACTGCGGTCCCGATTCGCTCAGAAGCTCACTGTTGTCAAATTTCGCTTTCCCCTGAGTCAGCATCCCGGTCTGAAGAATCGTCGAGTCATTAAACGAAATCAACTCGATCTTCTCACCATCAAATTCAGGATAGCTCAGCTCAAGCGTACTCTCCTTCTTGCCGCAGCTCAGCATCATCGCGCCGACTGCCATTCCTGCCAAAATATGTCTATATTTCATCTCATATAAAATTTTCTATCGTTGTTTTATTTCTTCATCTGCACGGTGGATTTCCCATCCCTGTAGACATTGACGACACCCTTACAGCTGCCGTAGACGCGTTCACCCTCCGACGGCAACCGGCACGAATTCACGCTGACCGCAAACGCATTGATTGTGTTGTATTCATACGTCACCTCATCGCCACGATTCTTCGCAAATTTCACCGCATTGTCAAGGCTCTTCTTATCTTTGCAATAGACGATAAAGCGATAAGGCTTCTCCTCCTGCAGCTCAATCTTATAATCCACAGGAAGATTATATTTCCTATCCACTATCATCATCGCAAAGGGACGCATAGTATACGACTGCTTCTCGTTGCCGCGGTCAAGCGTAAAATAAGCCGCCAACCGACCCGCATCGCTCCGTAGAGCCTCCGTCACGATATTCTCCGCATACGGCATAGCGCTGTCGATCACCGCGATAACATATTGCTTCTCCCAATCTATCGCCGTCGGCTGGCCATCCGGCGACATCGTCGCAGCCATCCCGAACAGAGAATCAAAATCCTTCTCGCTCACGATTTTCAGAAGACGCTGCCCGTCAGCCACGCCATTGCGAACAAAATAATTCTTCCCCTCCGCGAAAGGCACACTCTTCCCCGGAAGCTGCACGCTCCGGCTCGCTCCGCACCCTGTCAGCATCAGAACAGCGGCCGCCGCTGCTATAATTCTCATCGTTTTCATATCATCAATTACCCTAAATCTTTATTTCAGTTTGCGAGAAATGTCACAATCGAAAAATGATTATTTCGTCATCGGAGTATAGCCGCTCGGAACAGCAAAACCATCCTTGCGAGCCTTCTTCTCCATCGCCTTAATACGCTTATCCGTCGACGGGTGATCACTGAAAAGACCATTCAACGCCGAACTCAATCGACTCTGATTGCTGCTCCCAGAAAGCGATTTCAGCTTCGTAAAGGCCTGCGCCATCGCCCACGGATTCTTCCCCGCTTTCTTTAGAAAATTATATCCGTAGTCGTCAGCTGCGCTCTCCTGCTTCTTGCTGTAGCTCGAATTCATCAGCGTCTCGCCAAGCGCGCCAAACTGCGAATCCGACAGCGCTGCAACCCAGCCCGAGCCGGCACTCAATGCATCGCGCAACGCCGACGTCTTCAGCGCTGCCTTCATCGCGTCGCGTGTGTCATTGTTCGCCACGTGGCCGATCTCATGGCCGATAACGCCCAAAATCTCATCGTCGCTCATCAGATCCATCAGACCGGAATATACACGCACACTGCCGTCCGCACACGCAAAAGCGTTCACCTCCTTAGTCATATAAACCTTGAAATTCAACGGAACGCCATTGACCGACGTCAGCCCCTTCGTCAGTTTTTTCAAACGAATCGTATACGGGCTATTGGCCGGCGCAACCTTGCTCTGCGCGTCAAGCTGCTTGATATATTGAGCCACATAATTGCGCACGTCCGCGTCGCTCAGGCTATACGACTGATAAACCTTTACTGCTCCCTGCGCCGCTCTCAGCCAGTCAAACGTCTCGGCAGTCGCATTGCCGCAACCGAGCATCCCGACCAATACCGTAAATAAGACAATTATTCTCTTCATCTTTTTTCCAATCATTCTTCTTCCAAAATTATCTCCCTCCAATCTCACATTAAATTCGTCCTCCTCTCTCATTAAAAAGGTAGGACAGTAAAAAAGAGAGGCAGTCGTTCATTACCACTGCCCCTCTCATTTATCTATTTATCCGGAAACGCATCAAGCCTCAGGCTTCTCTGCATCGCCGTCTATCTCTGCGATTACTTCCTCAGTTGTAAGCGGATTGACCGTCTTTTCCTCCTCTTTCAGGATTTCTACGGCCTCCGCCTCAACAACATCTGATGCAGATTCCTCTCTGCGCAATGCCTCATACTCCTCGTAATTGGCAACAATCAGCTTATCGTACTCACGAAGACCCGTACCTGCGGGAATCAAGTGACCGCAAATCACGTTCTCCTTCATTCCTTCGAGATAGTCTGTCTTTCCGTTGATAGCAGCCTCATTCAGCACCTTCGTTGTCTCTTGGAACGATGCTGCCGACATAAAGCTCGACGTCTGAAGTGCAGCACGCGTGATACCTTGCAGAATCTGTTCCGATGTTGCCGGTACTGCATCGCGCACCGTCATCGTCTTGAGGTCCTTACGTTTCAGCGAGCTGTTCTCATCTCTCAGCTTGCGCAGAGTAATGATCATACCGGCCTTATACGTCTGGCTGTCGCCCGAGTCGATAATATATTTCTTGCCCCAGATGTTGTCGTTCTCCTCCATGAAGTCACGCTTGTCTACCACCTGCTGCTCAAGGAAGCGGGTATCGCCCGGATCAATGATATTCACCTTACGCATCATCTGACGTACGATAACCTCAAAGTGCTTGTCATTGATCTTAACGCCCTGCATACGGTAAACGTCCTGAACTTCATTGACGATATACTCCTGAACTGCCGTGGGGCCCTTGATATTCAGAATGTCGCTCGGTGTAATTGCACCGTCCGACAGAGGTGTGCCGGCTCTGACGTAGTCATTCTCCTGAACAAGAATCTGCTTGGCCAACGGCACGAGATATTTCTTCTCCTCACCGAGTTTCGACGTTACGCTGATTTCGCGGTTACCACGCTTGATCTTGCCAAACTTAACCTCACCGTCGATCTCGCTTACCACTGCAGGGTTCGACGGATTACGGGCCTCGAACAGCTCGGTTACTCGCGGCAGACCACCCGTGATGTCACCGGCGTTACCCGACGCACGCGGAATCTTCGCAACAATTGTACCCGGAGTCAGCATCTCACCTTCATCTATCAGAAGGTGTGCGCCTACAGGAAGTGAATACGTACGGATTATGTTACCGTCCTTGTCGATAAGCTCGACAGCAGGAACTTTCGTACGATCCTTCGATTCGATCATAATCTTCTCGCGCATACCGGTCGCTTCATCGACTTCAACGCGATACGTAACGCCTTCTTCCACGTTCTCGAATCTTACTTTACCACCCTCTTCCGTCACGATTACGGCGTTGAACGGGTCCCACTCGCAGATCATATCGCCATTCTTGACCATATCACCGTCGTGGAAGAATAGTCGCGAACCGTAAGGTATGTTGGCTGACGTAAGGATTGCACCGGTCTTAGGTGCGACTATACGCATCTCGGCCATACGCCCTACTACGATCTCGCCACCGTCTTCGGTTTTGACTGTACGAAGCTCGTCGATTTCAAGTTTTCCATCATAGCGCGACGTTACGTCCTTTACAGCTGCGACGTTACCGGCAACACCACCGACGTGGAATGTACGAAGAGTAAGCTGAGTACCCGGCTCACCAATCGACTGTGCTGCAATTACGCCGACAGCCTCACCCTTCTGCACCATACGGTGGTTGGACAGGTTACGACCGTAACATTTCGCACAAACGCCCTTCTTCGCCTCGCACGTAAGAACCGAACGGATTTCTACCGATTCTATCGGAAGTTTCTCGATTCTCTCTGCGATAGCCTCGGTAATCTCTTCACCGGCGGCTACGATAAGCTCGTCCTCATTCTCAGGGTTGTAGATGTCGTGAACTGATACTCGGCCGAGGATTCGCTCGCTAAGCGTGGCCACAACCTCTTCCTTATTCTTTATCTCTGTGCAGACAAGGCCGCGGAGCGTGCCGCAATCCTCCTCTGTAATAATCACGTCGTGCGCTACGTCTACAAGACGACGCGTCAGATAACCGGCGTCCGCCGTCTTAAGTGCGGTATCGGCAAGACCCTTACGGGCACCGTGCGTCGAGATGAAGTACTCAAGCACCGAAAGACCCTCCTTGAAGTTCGCAAGAATCGGGTTCTCGATGATCTGACCACCCTCGGCACCACTCTTCTGCGGCTTCGCCATAAGACCACGCATACCCGACAACTGACGGATCTGGTCCTTTGAACCACGAGCTCCCGAGTCAAGCATCATGTAGACGGAATTGAAGCCCTGCTGGTCTTCTGCCATCTGCTTCATAAGCGTTGAGGCAAGCTTGGAATTCACGTGCGTCCATATATCAATCACCTGATTGTAGCGCTCGTTACCCGTGATGAGACCCAACTGATAGTTCTGCATCACTTCCTCTACCTGAGCGTATCCCTCTGCTACGTATTCCTCCTTCTCCTTCGGGATAATCACATCACCGAGGTTGAACGACAGACCGCCACGGAATGCCATCTTGTATCCGAGGTTCTTGATGTCGTCAAGGAACTGCGCCGAACGGGTCACACCACAAGCCTTGATTACCTTACCGATAATCACGCGGAGCGACTTCTTAGAGATAATCTCATTGACGTAGCCGATTTCCTCAGGCACGTACTGATTGAAGAGTACGCGACCTACGGAAGTATCTTTCTTCAGGACTTTGACAGTATTGCCGTTCTCGTCCTTATCTTCTACAAGTATTGTCACAGGTGCATGGAGCGTCACGCGACCCTCATTGTATGCGATCTCAGCCTCTTCAGGTCCGTAGAATACCGAGCCCTCACCCTTGTCGCCCTTGCGGAGCTTAGTGATGTAATACAGGCCGAGAACCATATCCTGCGACGGCACGGTAATAGGTGCGCCATTGGCAGGGTTAAGGATATTGTGTGCACCGAGCATCAGCATCTGAGCCTCAAGGATAGCCTCGTTGCCCAGCGGCAAGTGAACTGCCATCTGGTCACCGTCAAAGTCGGCGTTGAATGCCGTACATGCAAGCGGGTGAAGTTGAATTGCCTTACCCTCGATCATCTTCGGCTGGAATGCCTGAATACCGAGACGGTGAAGTGTCGGGGCACGGTTCAGCAGCACGGGATGACCCTTCATCACATATTCAAGGATATCCCAAACTACCGGCTCCTTGCGGTCTACGATCTTCTTCGCACTCTTAACCGTCTTAACGATACCGCGCTCTATCAGCTTACGGATAATGAACGGCTTGTATAATTCCGCTGCCATAAGCTTCGGAATACCGCACTCGTGCATCTTCAGCTCAGGACCTACCACGATTACTGAACGTGCACTGTAATCCACACGTTTACCAAGCAAGTTCTGACGGAAACGTCCCTGCTTTCCTTTCAGCGAGTCGGAAAGTGATTTCAGCGGACGATTGACGTCGCTCTTCACTGCCGACGATTTACGGCTGTTATCCAAAAGGGAGTCTACAGCCTCCTGAAGAAGACGCTTCTCATTGCGGAGAATCACCTCCGGAGCCTGAATCTCTATAAGACGTTTCAGACGATTGTTACGGATAATTACGCGACGATAAAGGTCGTTGATATCCGACGTAGCGAAACGACCACCATCCAGCGGTACCAAAGGACGAAGCTCCGGCGGAATAACCGGCACAGCCTTAAGAATCATCCATTCGGGCTTGTTGCGACCTGCTGAATTCAGGAAGCTATTCACAACCTGAAGACGCTTCAAGGCCTCCGTCTTGCGCTGCTGCGAACCATCCTTCTCGGCACGGTCGCGAAGCTCAGCTGCCAATGCACGAAGATCTATGTTGCAAAGCAAATCATAGATGGCCTCGGCACCCATCTTAGCGATGAATTTATTGGGATCATCGTCGGGAAGAAGCTCGTTGCCTGCCGGGAGATTGTCGATAATGGCCAGATACTCATCCTCAGTCAGAAGATCGAGTTTCTCCAGTCCTCCGCGCTCCTTGACAATGTCAAGATCCGCAGCCGCACCCGGATTGATTACAACGTAACGCTCGTAATAAATCACGGCGTCAAGCTTCTTCGACGGTAATCCGAGAAGATAACCGATCTTATTCGGAAGCGAACGGAAATACCAGATGTGGGCTACCGGAACTACAAGCTCTATATGGCCCATACGCTCACGGCGAACCTTCTTCTCTGTTACCTCGACGCCACAACGGTCGCAGACGATACCCTTGTAACGGATACGCTTATACTTACCGCAATGACATTCATAATCCTTCACCGGGCCGAAGATCTTCTCACAGAACAATCCGTCGCGCTCCGGCTTATACGTGCGATAATTGATCGTCTCGGGCTTCAATACCTCACCGCTCGACTTCTCTTTTATTTCCTCCGGAGACGCAAGTCCTATCGTTATCTTCGAAAAATTGCTTTTTATTTTGTTTTCTCTTCTAAAAGCCATTTCTGTTTTCCTTCTTTTGTTTTCGTTTAATCGAGCGTAATGCTCAAACCAAGTCCGCGAAGCTCATGCAGAAGCACATTTAACGACTCCGGCATTCCGGGCGTCGGCATGGGCTCGCCTTTCACGATAGCCTCATACGCCTTGCTTCGGCCCATTACGTCATCCGACTTGACGGTCAGAATCTCCTGAAGAATATGCGCAGCACCGAATGCTTCGAGCGCCCATACCTCCATCTCTCCGAAACGCTGACCACCAAACTGTGCCTTACCACCCAACGGCTGCTGCGTAATCAATGAGTACGGACCTATCGAGCGGGCGTGCATCTTATCCTCGACCATGTGACCGAGCTTAAGCATGTAAATCACACCTACCGTAGCAGGCTGGTCGAAGCGGTCTCCGGTTCCGCCATCATACAGATAGGTCTTGCCATAACGAGGCAGGCCTGCCTTGTCGGTCCACATATTCATATCGTCCATCGATGCGCCGTCGAAGATAGGAGTAGCGAATTTCTCGCCAAGCTCACGGCCGGCCCATCCCAATACGGTCTCGAATATCTGACCAAGGTTCATACGCGACGGCACACCCAGAGGGTTCAGTACAATATCCACCGGAGTTCCGTCTTCAAGGAACGGCATATCCTCCTGTCTTACGACGCGCGATACAATACCCTTGTTACCGTGACGGCCGGCCATCTTGTCACCGACACCGATCTTACGCTTCTTGGCTATATATACCTTCGCCATCTGCATAATGCCCGACGGAAGCTCGTCGCCAATCGTGATATCGAATTTCTTACGGCGAAGCTCGCTGTCGATCTCTTTCGACTTGCGCAGATAATTCGTGATAAGATGACCTATCATACCGTTGATACGCTCGTCGTCAGTCCAGCCGCCTACATTGATGGTCTCATAATCTATCGAGCCGAAGTTCACCTCGCTGAACATCTTACCCTTCGGGATGATGTCTACGCCGATGAAATCCTTAACGCCTTCCGATTTATACGTCTGGAGCAAGGTGGCCATCTTATTGACCATAACGGCTTTAAGTTCTTCCTGCTGTACCTCGTATCTTGCATCAAGCTCGGCAAGCTCGTTGTTCGTGCTGTTTTTGCCACCTTTCTTCTTCACCGCACGTGAGAAAAGATTCGTGCCGATTACAACACCTTTCAGCGACGGAGACGCCTTCAGCGACGCATCCTTCACATCGCCGGCCTTGTCGCCGAAGATGGCGCGCAGAAGTTTCTCCTCCGGCGTCGGATCGCTCTCACCTTTCGGCGTGATCTTACCGATCATAATATCGCCTGGAACTACATGCGCACCGACACGGATGATACCGCGCTCGTCGAGATCCTTCGTGGCATCTTCGCTCACATTCGGAATATCCGAAGTCAGCTCCTCCATACCGCGCTTAGTCTCGCGCACCTCAAGCGTATATTCGTCTACGTGGACTGAGGTCAGAATATCCTCTCTCACCATGCGCTCGTTGAGCACGATGGCGTCCTCATAGTTGTAACCTTTCCATGGCATAAATGCCACCTTCAAATTGCGTCCGAGAGCAAGCTCGCCCTTCTCGGTAGAATAACCTTCCGTAAGAATATCTCCCTTCTCCACACGGTCTCCCTTGTTACAGATAGGACGAAGGTCGATTGTCGTGCTCTGGTTCGTACGACGGAATTTGGGAATCTTGTATTCCTTGACCGGAGACTCGAAGGATACAAATTCTTCATCCTCCGTACGGTCATAGCGGATGCGGATAACAGTGGCATCCACAAATTCAATTACGCCCGGTCCCTCGGCAGTGATCTGCGTACGAGAATCCTTTATCAACTGACCCTCAATACCGGTACCGACGATAGGAGCCTCGCTGCGAAGCAACGGAACTGCCTGACGCATCATGTTTGAACCCATCAACGCACGGTTAGCGTCATCGTGCTCAAGGAACGGGATAAGCGATGCGGCTATCGACGCAATCTGAATAGGAGCCACGTCCATCAGCTCAATATCTTCAGGAGCTGCCAACGGGAAATCGGCGTCCATACGAGCCTTTACCTTGTTGCGGATAAAGGTGCCGTCATCGTTCAGAGGAGCGTTACCCTGAGCGATAGTCTTACCCTCTTCAAGTTCGGCTGTCAGGTAGATTACCTCGTCATTGTTGAGGTCCACCTTGCCGTTTTCTACCTTGCGGTAAGGAGTCTCGATGAAGCCGAGATTATTGATTTTCGCATATACACAAAGCGACGAAATCAGACCGATGTTAGGACCTTCCGGCGTCTCAATCGGGCAAAGACGACCATAGTGCGTATAGTGAACGTCGCGCACCTCAAATCCTGCACGCTCACGCGACAGACCGCCGGGGCCTAACGCAGACATACGGCGCTTGTGTGTGATCTCGGCCAGAGGGTTGGTCTGGTCCATGAACTGCGACAAGGCGTTCGTACCGAAGAAGGTATTGATAACCGACGAAATCGTCTTCGCATTGATAAGATCGATAGGCGTAAACACCTCGTTGTCACGCACATTCATTCGCTCACGAATTGTACGGGACATACGAGCCAAGCCGACTCCAAACTGATTGTAGAGCTGCTCACCTACCGTGCGCACGCGACGATTGCTCAAGTGGTCGATATCGTCCACGTCGCTCTTCGCATTAATAAGCTCGATGAGATACTTGATGATTTCAACAATATCCTCGCGCGTCAATACGCGGACATCCATCGAAGTGTCAAGATTCAGCTTCTTATTGATACGATAACGGCCTACCTCGCCAAGGTCGTATCTCTTCTCCGAGAAGAAAAGATTCGTGATTACCTCGCGAGCAGACGCATCATCTGGCGGCTCCGCGTTGCGCAGCTGTCGATAGATCTCATTGACGGCTTCCTTCTCCGTCGACGACATATCTTTCTGAAGCGTATTGAAGATGATGCTGTAATCCGACGTGCTGACGTTCTCCTTTTCGAGAAGAATAGTCTTCACACCGCTCTCGATAATCGTAGGAATAAGTTCTTCCGTGATTTCATCTCCACGCTTCGCAATATCATCCGAACGCTCGATCTGATTCACCTCACCGGTATCCTGATCCACCTGATCCTCATACCAGATGCTGCGGATAGCTGTAGCCAGCTTGCGGCCAATCGACTTCTTGAGATTCGTCTTATTGACCTTGATCTCATCAGCGATATCAAATACTTCATTGATGTCATTGTCACTTGCAAGACCGATAGCACGCAGAAGCGTAGTTACAGGAAGCTTCTTCTTGCGGTCGATATATGCATACATGACATTGTTAATGTCGGTGGCAAACTCAATCCAGCTGCCACGGAACGGAATGATACGCGCCGAATACAGCTTCGTGCCATTAGCATGGATGCTCTGACCGAAGAATACACCCGGTGAACGGTGCAACTGCGAAACTACTACACGCTCAGCACCGTTAATGATAAACGTGCCTTGCTCCGTCATATAAGGGATTGCTCCCAGATATACATCCTGAATTACTGTGTCAAAATCTTCGTGATCCGGATCCGTGCAATAAAGTTTAAGCTTCGCTTTCAGCGGCACACTGTAGGTCAGTCCACGCTCCAAACACTCGTCAGTGCTATAACGCGGTGGATCTATATAATAATCCAAAAACTCCAGTACGAAGTTATTTCTGGTATCTGCAATCGGGAAATTCTCGGCAAATACCTTATACAAACCCTCGTTCTTTCTGTTCTCTGGAGGCGTATCGAGCTGCAAAAAGTCATGGAATGACTTCAACTGTATCTCAAGAAAATCCGGAAACGGCAGCGGATTTTTTATCGACGCAAAGCTCACGCGCGGCTTTTCGGGTACGTTCTTTGACATTGCGATTCTTTATTTCTATGTTCTTTGGTCTCCATCAATAGCCTCTACAAATCACCTGTCCGCTTATCATCTCCGGACCGGTGCGGCATAATCGCCACATTACCAGCCACTACACGTTCAGGCAACTCATCGATTCTACTTCAGAATCCCATTCATTATTGTCTCTTTTTCCTTATCCCTAAATCTCTTCTCCCCCTTATCCTAAAATCTCTTCCCAAATCCTTTATGTCCTTCCACAATCCTTATTATCTCCCTATATCCTCAAATCCTCTTCACCCGATTCTCTAACTTTCTCCCCAAATCCTTTAAATCTCTTCCCCAATTCTCTTAACTCTCTCCCATTCTTCCCTATATCCTCAAAATCCTCTTTCACCCATACTTATTCCTCTCCAAATCCTCTATATCCTATCCTTCCCTAATCTTCATCCTCTCTCCCTCTTATCCTCAAATGCTCTTCACCCAATACCTCTAAACCTCTTCCCATTTTCTCTCTCCCATTCTACCCTTTATCCGCGACTCCTTTATTTCTTACCTCCGCACGTCTTCACCCTAATATGAACCTGCTTCCGGATAGAGCCACAAAAATGCCACCACCTCATCGCATGAAGCAGTCGCCTGACTAATATTTTCAAATTGTATGTAGTCTGATCATCTATGCGCGTCTGATCATTATACCGTCCCCTATGCAAATATCGTGCTTAAATATCTTAAACAATCACAAAAGTCATTAAATAACTTTTACGTATCTATGCTCGACATAAATCCATCTTCACCCAAAAATCAATACCCCAACCCTCAACGTTGCCATTAGAAGGGATTTCATACCAAAATATGATAACGACCGGAGTGGGATTCACACGACCCTATTCTCCCCGAAGCTATCATAAATTTTAGCAAACCGGCATCTGACTCATAGCTACCGTTACTGATTCGCGAACGGTGCCCCCGTTGTCAGCCGGAAATTGGAAAAGGTTAAGAACGCGCATTGCCTCAACAATGCCGTCCTTAACCGATATTTTTTCCTTACGGATTCTTACTTGAGTTCAACCTCAGCACCAGCATCTTCGAGCTGCTTCTTCAGGCCCTCAGCGTCAGCCTTCGGAAGGCCTTCCTTGATGGGGCTGGGTGCGTTGTCAACGAGCTCTTTAGCCTCTTTCAGGCCAAGGCCGGTGAGTTCCTTAACAAGTTTCACGACAGCGAGCTTGCTTGCGCCGGGAGCCTTGAGGATTACGTCAAACTCAGTCTTCTCCTCAGCTGCAGCTGCACCGCCTGCTGCGGGACCTGCTACTGCTACTGCTGCTGCGGCCGGCTCAATGCCGTACTCGTCTTTGAGGATCTGTGCCAGTTCGTTAACTTCCTTTACAGTGAGATTAACCAATTGATCTGCAAATGCTTTCAAATCTGCCATTTTGTGTATTTGTTTTTTTTGTTTTTAATTTTAGTTGATTATCGTTTGGAGAGAGTCTCAAGAACACCGTGAATCGTGTTGCCACCACTCTTGAGTGCGCTGATGACGTTCTTAGCAGGCGACTGCAGCAATGTGATAACATCGCCGATAAGTTCGCTCTTGCTCTTGATATTGGCGAGCGTCTCCAAATTCTCTTCGCCAACATATACAGTTTCCTCGACGTATGCACCTTTCAGAATCGGAAGCGTGCTGTTCTTGTCACGGAATTTCTTGATGAGCTTCGCGGGTGCGTTTCCGGTGTTGCTCAGAAGCAGCGTCGTTTCACCGTGAAGAAGATCATACAGCTCTGAATAGTCAATCTCGCTTGCTTCGAGAGCCTTCTTAAGAAGGGTGTTCTTCACGCAAAGCATCTTGATCTCATCCTTGAAGCAGGCACGACGAAGCGCGCTCGTCTTCTCGGCATTCAGTCCGGCCGTCTGGGTAAGATATACGCAGCTGTATTCAGCAAGCGTCTTACCAATCATATCTATAATAAGTGCTTTATCTTCCTTTTTCATTGTCTTTTCAGTCGTTTAATTGATTATTCAGACACTGACTTGGTCTCGACTTTTACGCCGGGGCTCATCGTGCTCGAAAGATAAATGCTCTTGATATATGTACCTTTGGCAGTAGCCGGTTTAAGCTTGATCAGTGTATTGATAAATTCACGTGCATTGTCAGTCATCTGGGCAGGAGTGAACGATACCTTGCCAATCGATGCGTGTACAATACCGGTTTTATCTACCTTGAAGTCAATCTTACCCTGCTTTACTTCTTTTACAGCTTTAGCTACGTCCATAGTTACCGTACCGCTCTTCGGGTTAGGCATAAGGCCACGGGGACCGAGAATACGACCCAAAGGACCAAGCTTACCCATTACGGAAGGCTGAGTGATGATTACGTCTACATCAGTCCATCCACCCTTGATCTTCTCAAGGTATTCGTCAAGACCAACGTAATCGGCACCTGCTTCCTTTGCGGCAGCCTCAGCATCGGAACCGCAGAGCACAAGTACACGTACCTGCTTACCCGTTCCGTGAGGCAGCGAAACTACGCCACGTACCATCTGATTAGCTTTACGAGGATCCACGCCAAGACGGACGTCAATGTCTAACGATGCGTCAAACTTGGTGAAAGTGATTTCTTTCACTTTCTCACAAGCCTCTGCAAGCGTATAGGCCTTATTAGCTTCAATCTTCGACAAAGCCAACTTTTGATTTTTTGTCAGTTTACTCATTTCAATTGAAGTTTATTAGTTATTTTCGGGGAACGCCCCTTTGACGGTGATACCCATACTTCTCGCTGTGCCGGCTACCATACGCATAGCCGAGTCTAAAGTAAAACAGTTCAAATCAGGCATTTTGTCCTCGGCAATTGTCTTTACCTGCTCCCAAGTAATCTCAGCTACCTTGTCACGGTTAGGCTGAGCAGAACCGCTCTTGAGCTTTGCAACCTCTTTGAGCTGAACTGCTACAGGAGGCGTCTTTACGATGAAATCGAAAGACTTATCGGTGTAATATGAAATTACAACCGGAAGTACCTTACCTGCCTTGTCCTGGGTGCGGGCATTAAATTGCTTGCAAAATTCCATGATATTGATACCCTTAGAACCCAGAGCGGGTCCTACCGGCGGCGAGGGGTTTGCTGCCCCGCCTTTAATCTGCAATTTGATCTGTCCAGCAATTTCTTTAGCCATTCTTGTTTTCTTTAAAAGTTTGATCTCCTGAGCTCAATACGCGCGTAACATCACGCATCTCACTCTCTTTCCACTTGGGAATTTTCCAACTCCAAGTCGGTGCCACGACCAAAAATCTTGACCTCGACTTTCAACTTCTTTTTCTCGTTGTTGACCTCTTTAATCGTGCCACTGAATCCACTGAAAGGCCCGAAGGTCACCTTCACCGGTTCACCGACAATAAATTCTTCGGTCTCATCGTCCACAGCATTACGCATATCGTCGAGCTGTCCGAGCATCCGCATAACCTCCGTCTCACGAAGGCGCTCCGGCATACTACCCTTCTCGCGACCGCGTAAAAAATCAATGACATTTGTCATATTGCGCAATTCATATATCACCTCTCCGGTGAGAACGGCTTCGATAAATACGTAGCCGCTATACAAATTGCGCTCCTTTATGACTTTCTTGCCATTGCGCGTAGTATAAACCTTCTCTGTGGGTATCAACACTTGTGAAACGTAATCGCCAAGATGAGTATTCTTGATTGCAGCATCAAGCATCTCCTTGACCTTCGCTTCCTTGCCTGATATGGCACGCAAAACGTACCATCCTTTATTCTTCTCAGCCATTGGTTGTTACCTGCTTTAAAAGTTAAAACTGTATACTGTAGACCAACTCCATAAGAAGATCGAATACCTTATCGACAGCCCAGATGAATACAGCGATGATGATGGAAGCGATCAGCACCAACACCGAGCTATTGACAAGTTGCTTCTGAGTCGGCCAAGAAACCTTGTATACCAATTCGGTATAAGATTCCTTTATGTCCTTTATTAACTTCATATTTATTTCAATTGGCACGGGAAGAGAGGCTCGAACTCCCGACACCTGGTTTTGGAGACCAGTGCTCTACCGACTGAGCTATTCCCGTATGTCGGGGCTTTCCACTCAGGCGGAAAGCCCCTCTTTTTTTATTTTGTCTGTCCCGTCAGCCTAAGCTTAAGCGGAACATTTATGCCACAAGAGGCAAATTAATCGTCGATAACGGATGTGATCTGACCGGAACCAACCGTACGGCCACCTTCACGGATAGCGAAGCGAAGACCCTGATCGCAAGCAACGGGAGTGATGAGCTTAACATCGATCTCTACATTGTCGCCCGGCATTACCATCTTGATACCCTCGGGGAGAGTGATCTCACCGGTTACGTCAAGCGTACGGATGTAGAACTGAGGACGATATTTGTTGTGGAACGGAGTGTGACGACCACCCTCTTCTTTCTTCAGGATATAAACCTGAGCCTTGAAGTGATCGTGAGGCTTAACCTGACCCGGGTGGCAGATTACCATACCACGACGAACTTCGTTCTTGTCGATACCACGGAGGAGCAGACCTACGTTATCACCAGCCTCACCCTCATCGAGGATCTTACGGAACATCTCGACACCGGTAACAACCGACTTGCGGTCAGCACCAAGACCGAGGATCTGAACTTCGTCACCTACCTTAACGATACCAGCTTCGATACGGCCGGTGGCAACAGTACCACGACCAGTGATTGAGAAGACGTCCTCAACCGGCATGATGAACGGTTTATCAATGTCACGCGGAGGCAGCGGAATCCAAGTACCAACAGCATCCATAAGCTCCATAACTTTCTCTACCCACTGCGGTTCTCCGTTAAGAGCGCCGAGTGCGGAACCACGGATGATAGGAGTCTCGTCACCATCGTATTCGTACTGTGAAAGGAGATCACGCATATCCATCTCAACGAGTTCGAGCATCTCTTCGTCGTCTACCATGTCACACTTGTTCATGAAGACAACCAGACGCGGAACGTTCACCTGACGAGCGAGAAGGATGTGCTCGCGAGTCTGAGGCATCGGACCGTCGGTAGCAGCCACAACGATGATAGCACCGTCCATCTGAGCAGCACCAGTTACCATGTTCTTTACATAGTCGGCGTGTCCCGGGCAGTCTACGTGAGCGTAGTGACGGTTAGCAGTTTCATACTCTACGTGAGCGGTATTAATAGTAATACCACGCTCTTTCTCTTCAGGAGCGTTGTCGATAGAATCGAATGAACGAGCTTCAGAAAGACCTTTTTCAGCAAGCACTTTGGTGATAGCAGCAGTAAGAGTAGTCTTACCGTGGTCGACGTGACCGATCGTACCGATGTTCACGTGCGGTTTGGTTCTTTCGAATTTTTCTTTAGCCATAATTTTGCTACTGTTATTTTGATTAAATTATTTCACATTGACGGCGGCTATTCTTTACCGCAAAAAGCCAGCAAAGATAAGCCGGCTTACCGCGACAGGATATTCACCATTTTGAGCCGATGGCGGGATTTGAACCCGCGACCTCTTCCTTACCAAGGAAGTGCTCTACCCCTGAGCTACATAGGCAAGAAAAAGAGCGGAAGACGAGGTTCGAACTCGCGACCCTCAGCTTGGAAGGCTGATGCTCTACCAACTGAGCTACTTCCGCAATTTGTGTGGGCGAAGATGGATTCGAACCACCGAAGGTATAAACCAGCAGATTTACAGTCTGCCCCATTTGGCCACTCTGGTATTCGCCCCTAATTGACCCCGGATGAGTATGTCGGACCGCTGCCCGGCCTCAAAACCGAAATCGAGTGCAAAGTTAATAACAAAAATCTCCCCGTGCAAGTTTTTCGCTAAAAAAATGCATTTTTTCTGCGGAATAAATTCCGCCCACGAGATTAATCCCCTATCGCCCTATACGTTCAAAGGCGTCAGAGACGCCTTTGAATACATATATTATCTAATTGATTATCAAGCAAATCAACATTAGCAAAGTCAAAACATCGCGACTGCGGAGTGCCGCTCCATATCATTTGACTATTGCGCGATGCTATGCGAAGATTTATTCTACCGTGACTGACTTTGCGAGATTGCGCGGCATATCGACGTCCTTTCCTTTATTGATGGCGATATGATAGCTGAGGAGCTGAAGCGGTATGCTCGTAATGATGGGCGTCAGACATTCGGGCACGTCGGGCACCTTCAAGACATGGTCGGCGATGCCGGAAATCGTCTCGTCGCCGTCAGAAACAATGGCGATAATGCTGCCTCCGCGAGCTTTGACCTGCTGCACGTTGCTGACAATCTTATCGTAAAGATGATCTTTGGGCGCGATGATGACGGAAGGCATTTCGGAGTCAATCAGCGCGATCGGGCCGTGTTTCATCTCGGCAGCGGGATAACCTTCAGCGTGTATATAGCTGATTTCCTTCAGCTTAAGAGCACCCTCCAAGGCCACCGGATATGAATATCCGCGACCGAGATAAAGGAAGTTATGCGCGTAGGTATATATGAGCGACAGACGTTCGATGGTCTTGTCAAGTTTAAGCGTTTCCTTTACGTAGGCAGGTATCTTGAGGATTGCCTCGCCGAGTTTCTGCACCTGCTCGGCATTTAGATGACCGCGCAGCTGGCCTATGCAGACAGCAAGGAGCGTGAGCACCATCACCTGCCCTGTGAAGGCTTTCGTAGAAGCCACGCCAATCTCAGGACCGACATGGATATATGTACCGCTGTCGGTTTCGCGCGGTATTGACGAGCCTACTACATTACTTATACCGTAAACAAAGGCGCCCATTTTCTTGGCTATCTTGATTGCGGCGAGCGTATCGGCCGTTTCGCCCGACTGAGATACTGCGATTACGATGTCGCGGTCGATGATGACGGGATTGGAGTATCGGAATTCACTTGCGTATTCCACCTCCACCGGGATACGGCACATATCCTGAAGGAGATATTTACCGATGAGCGAAGCATGCCATGAAGTGCCACAAGCCACGAGAATGATTCTCTCCGCTTTCAGGAATTTCTCCTGATTATCGAATACTCCATTGAGTATGACGCGCTTGCCGCCTTCCACAACTCTACCGCGGATACAGTCGCGCAGCGTTTCGGGCTGCTCGAAAATCTCTTTGAGCATAAAATGCGGATAGCCGCCTTTTTCGAGCTGCGAGATAGACATTTTCAATTTCTTGACATCTACATTGCTCTCTTTATTGTCAAGGTCGAGCAAACGAAGCGGTTCGCCACGTGTGATGACCGCGATCTGTCCGTCGTCCACATACACCACCTTGTCGGTAAATTCCACAAACGGAGTGGCGTCGGAGGCAAGGAAATATTCGCCGTCGCCTATTCCGACAACGAGCGGACTGCTCTGGCGTGCGGCAACAATCGTATCGGGGTGATCTTTTTCTATCACAGCAATCGCATACGCTCCAATGACTTCTTTAAGAGCCTCGCGGACAGCGTCGACGAGTGAACAATTATTCGTCACGCGTACATATTCAATAAGCTGGGCGAGCACCTCCGTATCCGTTTCAGATTTAAAAGTGCATCCGTGCTGGGTCAGCGCGTCTTTGATAATCTTATAGTTTTCAATCGTGCCATTATGCACAATCGCTATATTGCCGTCCTCGGAGTAGTGAGGATGAGCATTACAGTCGGACGGCTCGCCATGAGTAGCCCAACGAGTATGAGCAATACCTACAGAGGCATCTGTATCTTTGTCTTTGCAAAATGCTTCGAGATTGCTGACTTTGCCAAGCGTTTTGTAAACGCTCAATTTCCCGGAGGGAGATTCCAAAGCAACGCCGGCGCTGTCATAGCCACGGTATTCGAGACGGTGAAGACCTCCTATAAGGATGTCATATACATTTCCACCACCTACATAACCTACAATACCACACATAAATTAAAACTTCTTATCTGATTCAAATTAAAAATTACGCGGACACATTCTAATAGGCCGCGCACCCGGAAAGGAAAAACCGTATGGCCGGATTAGGACGTTATCAAAAAGATTTTCATAAAGATTACGATCCGTACAGCATTCTTCCCTCCTGAGGTTCAACTGCATAAAACAGAATTTCCGGCACGTGCATACGCACTCGACACCTTTTTAAAAGCGTCGATGCCGAATTCAGGCGGTGCAAAATTAATAAAAAAAAGAAGTGAAAGCAAGAATATTATGAAAAATATGAAACTTCTTGCCGTATACTAACACAACACTAACACAGAACATATCAAGAGTAAAAAGGCAACCGGAGGATGAAAAGAAGAAAGAGAAAGGGAACAAGATGTATGATGAAAATTCCAGTCGCGGCCACTCACCTCGTGGTCGTTTTCATGGTGTTAGATAAGCCGTATATTTTCAATTCTTCTCAATTGTACTTTAGCAGTTTAAGTTTCCCGTGGTATTATAAAGGTTGGATTAACGCAAATAAAGACGTGCAACCACTTGGGGAATGTAAGAAACCGCGACATTGCTGTCGATACAGCCGGAATTTTCATCATTTCATCTACCCGCTCGCCGGCGTCTCGCAGCCGAGGGGGAGTTGTCTCACCAACTCGACTGCAAAATTACAAAATAATTTAATGTAATGCAAATCTTAATGACCTAAAATTTTTTTCATTTGTAAAGCGAAGTCATCCCAAACAGCGCATATTCAGACAAATATAATTTAAAAAGACTATTTCCAACTTCAATTATTTTACACCTGTAAAATATCAAGACTTTTGCACCCGGGGAATATCTGTTATTAAACATCATTTTTCATCCCCCTTTTTAACATTTCATTCCAAAAACAAATACAATAAGCTTACATCTCCATATAAAAAGGAGGCGGAAACACCCCGGACGGGCATCTCCGCTTCCAAGACACAAAAATGATTTGGTTTATTTCAGAATCCGTTCTTACGGCTTCTGAATATCATCAATTTTTCAAGTTATTTCACAACAGTTTCGCCTGTCGCGCCCATAATCACAGCAGTATCGCTATCGTTTGAAGGGGTTTCCTCTACTAATCCTACTGCATCAGGATTGGTAGAAATAGTGGCCCATTGCGGGGCACTGAACCATACAAGCGACGCGTAACGGTTGATTTTCTTAACGTTGTCCTTCCCTACCTGATCTTGAGTCGCCGACTGAATAGCCTTATTGAACAGATCAAGGTATGGATATTTCTCTTTCAAGTCCGCAAGTTTCTCAGCATCCTTGTCAGCCGTGGACGAATCATCCGGCAGCGCATCAATCGACGCCTGCAGACCTTCGGCCTTCTCTGCGAATTTTCCGCAATAATCAATTGCCACGCCGTATTCCTGCTGCGTAAGCTGTTCTCCATTGTTAAGTTTTGCGGCCACTTTCTCTGCCTCGTCGCCGGTACATGAGACTGCTGCGACTGCCAGAAGGCAGAGCGATAATAATTTCAGAATTTTCATAGTTTGTGTGTTTTTGGCATTAAATCGGTTTCCGGATTATTAACACGGAGCAACAATATAAAGTTCACCTCAGCGTAGGCATAATGAGGAAGACGTAATAATGCGAAACATTGTACTCCAGCCCAATATCGATTCTTGCTCCCGGAGTATCCAAACGCCAAGATTGCTCCTTGCGCTTGGGATCGTCGGATATTTGGTCGAAGTATTCACCATCAGTAATTTCTTCAATTTGCGCTTTCATCTCGTCTAAAAATTCTTCAGCCACTTTATTAGCTTCATCCATACTTCCATAATCGTCGCCGTAAAACTTAAAATAATAATTCACGACACGCTTACCATTTTCCTCAGAATCAACACAGAATACAAAATCCTTTACGATGATGTCGGAATTGGGAAGGACGAATGATTTTGCGGAGTATTCGCGGCCATATACGACCTCCACATCATTTTTACGATAGCCCGATGTCCAGAAAGCGGGATCAGCACCGGCCTGACGAAGCAATTTCACCTCCTCTTCGAGCGATGCGGAGGGATTTATCCATCCGAAATGATAGAGAAGCAAAAAGCCGGGATGCACGGAGATGATATTCTGCCTGAAATCCACCGCCGGCGGCGTCATACTGTTCACGACGTCCGTATACGGCCAATCCATCGTCACATCATCCCAATATACTATCTTACGGTGCTCTGTATATTTTTTACCGGAATCATCCGTTACAGTGCGCGATACCCAGTTGCCTTTCTCATCCACCACGTATCGGCTGAAAAGGAGCTCATCGTAGCTCATCATACCCAGAACGGCCCCGGCCTCAACTTCAGATTCAGGGAAAGGGAATGTGACGTTGCTGTAATTATGAATCAGGCTCATATTGTTCTTTTGCTCCTTCGTACAGACAATGACGCCCACGAGATTCTCATATTCATAGCTCGTTTCGGTGATAAAAAGGATTCCGTTTTCTCTTTTCAAAATGCAGTAACCATTTTCATCATACTCAAAACTGCAGCTGCTATCGTTGAGACGGCCGTCGGAGAAATATTCATACTTTTTCAATTCTTTGAAATTCTCATCCAAATATGTGATCGACTTGGGATTACCGTTATGAACATCATTCAGAACGGCATCATGAAATTCCTGCGCGCATATATCCGACAGGCAGAACAGTATAAGAGCTATTATATAGAACAGGTTTTTCATATTTGAGTCAATTGCAGAAAGGGTGATTATAGAGGAGCGGGTTAGTAAAGTAGAAAAGGAATCCGCAGGATATATTAAGATGTACGCGCGCACACCTATATATATATCCTGCGGATGAATCATTCTATCGCTCAGGCAAGACGCTTGAGGATGTCGCAAAGGAATTCCCAGTATTTCTTCACGCTGGGGATATTGGCTTTTTCACTCGGAGAGTGGATGTCTTTCAGCGTCGGGCCGAAGGAAATCATATCCAGTCCGGGCATCTTCTCAAGGAAGAGGCCGCACTCAAGGCCGGCATGAAGGGCTTCTACGCGCGGTTTTTCACCGAACAGCGTCTCGAAACTCTGCTCAGCCACTTTGAGGACGGGGCTTTCAGGATTGGGAGCCCAACCTACGTATGCGTCGTCGAAGGTTACGGTTGCGCCGATCATCTCGAAGAGAGCCTTTACGCGGTCAGCTATCTCGTCGCGACGTGAATCGACGGAAGAACGCTGGTGAACTTCAACCTTAATCTCGTCGGAGGGGAGGATTTTGATTGAAGCGAGATTGCAGGAAGTCTCGATAAGGCCGGGAACAGCGTTCGACATATCCTGAACTCCGTTGGGGCAACCGAATACCGTTGCGATGAGCTTGTCGGCTGTTTCGCGAGCGATAATCTTGGCGGGAGCGTCGGCAGGCTTGGCTTCGCAGATGAAGTCGGGGCCTTCAGCGAGGAGGAATTCAGAGTGAATCATATCGCTGAATTCTGCCACAAATTTCTCGAAGTCAGCCTTCTTAGCGGCAGGAACGCCGGCGATGGCGTGACATTCGCGTGGGATGGCATTGGCAAGGTTGCCTCCGTCGATGTCGGCGAGGACGATGCCGAATTTGCGGCCGGCTTCCCAGAGGAGACGGCAGAGCTGCTTATTGGCGTTGCCGCGGCCAAGGCCGATTTCCATACCGGAGTGGCCACCCTTCATGTGGTCGATGCATACGCGATAGTAAGCGTAATCCTTCGGAGCGTCTTCGCGAGTGAACGGCAATTTCACAACCGTTACCTTACCGCCTGCGCAGCCGATAACGATCTGACCGAAGTCTTCGGAGTCGAGGTTGAGAAGAATCTTGCCAGTCACGAATCCGGGCTGGATACCGTTGGCGCCGATAAGACCCTGCTCCTCATCAACGGTGAAGAGGCACTCGATGGGGCCGTGAACGAGGCTGTCGTCGAGAAGAACGGCCATACCGGAAGCCACACCCATACCGTTGTCGGCGCCGAGCGTGGTGCCGTCGGCTTTCACCCAGTCGCCGTCCACAATCGTAGTGATAGGATCAGTAAGGAAGTCGTGTTTTTTATCGCCACGTTTCTCAGCCACCATATCCTGATGTCCCTGAAGGATAACTGTCGGGGCATTCTCGTGGCCGGGAGTGGCGGGCTTAGTCATGCAGACATTGCCTACTGCGTCCACCTTAACGGGGATATTATGTTTTTCAGCCCATCCTACGAGGAATTCCTCCATCTTTTTGAGATGATGCGTCGGACGCGGCACTTTTGTTATTTCATCGAAGCACTGCCAGACAAGCTTCGGATCAAGATCTGTGATTTTCATTATTTTTTGTAATAATTCTTAGGAGGGTATGAGGCCTTTCCGTTATTTCTTTTTAGAGAATCGTGCGTATGCGACGGCCATCTTGGTGTGATAGCCGCGACGCGCATACCCCGGTCCGTTGTATCTGCGGGAGAACGCAGCCCAGTTTTTCGCTTTAAGATCTTTCACCATCCCTGTATTTACGAGGAAACGGGCGAAGAGCTCAAGCTGTTCAAGCTCGGATTCCGACATTTTTTTCACCATCTCGTCAACCGAAGAACAGCCGCACAGTTTATAATTGAAGCCACCTATCTGAAACATACCCCAGAAAGTTCCGAGGTTTGCGCCCTGCGCGTTTACCTTGCGGGCATTTATCAGCTGAGTCCACTGCCTCAAGGCGTATCCCGAGAGTCCGGCCGGCACGGTTTCCCCTTTGGCACCCACCTTTGAAGCGGCTTTACCACGGTACTTGTTATACATCGTGCGGTCGAAATTGATTACGGGGACTCCCGGGGCCCAAAAGCCCTTCATGGCGTGGCCGGCCTCGATGGAGACGACCGCCTTCATAGCCGCCGGCTCCACACCGATCTCAGCGGACACTTTTGCAAAGTCGGCATCGGTGAGCCCGTCATATTTTCCGGTGTGGGACGTCGATATGGAATCGTTGCTATGGCCGTCGAGGTAATTCTTGGCGCGACGGACGGTGGCGCCTTCCGGGAGCCGTGCCATAGCAAGGACGGCTCCGGAGGCGATTAAAGCGAAAGCGAGGGCGGCCTTCAGCCGCTCGCGCATCATAATTCAGCGACTTTGGTTAATACGCGGGAGAGATGTTTCCAGAACTTCTCCGTAGTGGGGATGTTGAGCTTCTCGTCGGGAGAGTGAACACCGGTCATTGTCGGGCCGAAGCTTACCATGTCGAGCTGAGGATACTTCGAGAGGAAGAGACCACATTCGAGGCCGGCGTGAATGGCTTTGATGGCCGGTTTAACGTTGAAGAGCTCCTCGTAGGCTTCAGAAGCAATCTTCATAATGGGAGACTCCATATTGGGTGCCCATCCGGGATAACCGTCGGAATGAGATACTTCTGCACCTGCGAGCTGGAAATGAGCTTCTACCTGACCGGCGATGTCGGCCTTGCAGGATTCAACGGAAGAACGCTGCGAAGTGGTGATTTTGATTTTGTCGCCTTCGATCATCTTGACAGCAGCAAGGTTAGTAGATGTCTCTACAAGACCCTCGATTGCTCTTGACATAGCGTAAACGCCGTGAGGAGCGCTGTAGATGGAACGGATAAGAGCCAACGATGTGTCGGAGTCGATGCAGAAATCGGGACGAGCGGCTGCTTCGAGCTCAATATTTACTACGGGCTCAGTAGCCTTGTATTCGTTTGCTACCTCAGCTGCATACTCAGCGAGGCGTTTTTCCACGTATTCTTTATGGTCGGTGTGAACGCCGAAGATTGCGTGAGCTTCACGCGGGATGGCGTTGCGGAGATTGCCACCGTCAAACTCATTGACTACGATGTCGAATTTCTGAGAGAGTTCCCAGATGAAGCGAGCCACGAGCTTGTTGGCGTTGGCACGGCCGGCGTTGATGTCGGAACCGGAGTGACCGCCGAGCAGACCTGAAACGGAAAGCTTGTAATAAGAGAAGTGCTCGGGAGCCACGCTCTTCTTATAGGAGAAAATAGCAGTTGTGTCGATACCGCCGGCACATCCTACGAAGATTTCGCCGTCATCCTCGGAGTCGAGGTTGAGCAGCATAGTTCCGGAGATCATATCTTTGCCGAGGTTCTGGGCACCTTCAAGGCCGATTTCCTCATTTATGGTAAAGAGGGCTTCGAGAGGACCGTGAACGAGCGTATCATCGATCATTGCAGCCAGACATGCAGCCATACCTATACCGTTGTCGGCGCCGAGGGTCGTGCCGCGGGCTTTTACCCAATCGCCGTCGATATATGTATCGATGGGATCTTTAAGGAAATCGTGCTGCACGTTGTTGTTCTTCTCAGCCACCATATCCATGTGAGCTTGCAGAATCACAGTGGGGGCGTTTTCATGTCCGGGCGTAGCGGGCTTGGTCATAACGACATTGCCGCAATCGTCGGTCTTATAGGCCACGTTGTGTTTCTTTGCGAAATTGATGAGATATTCGCGGATTTGTTCTTCATGACATGAGGGACGAGGCACCTTAGTGATTTCGTCGAAGCACTGCCATATCAGGGCAGGCTTAAGGTCTTTTACTTCCATTTTTAGGATATTCGTTTAAGTAGTTTTGTTCTAAGCTAATTCCTAATCGTGTAACGATTCGGAAAATTCGACCCAAAAATACAAATAATTTTCGGAACGGGCAAATGAAAACTGAAAAAAGAAAGAAACATCGCAATTTTAACATTTATTATTGCGCAAAAACAGCTGATGTGAGAATTTTTCGCTAATTTCGCCAATTGAATTATGAAGATTATACTCTTAGTCGTAGTCATTCTGACGGTCTGCGTCTTTCTGATGAGCGTCCGTATCATTTTCGGGCGCAAAGGGAGGAGGCAGTTTCTGCACGGTCATGCATGCCGGCACAACGGTGAGAAACAGCAGCGACGTCAGAACAATATCGGCGTCAAAAACATTGAAATATAAGAAAACAGACATATATGAGAAAATCTATTATTGCGGCCGCCCTGACAGTATTTCTGGCAGGAGGCGTTATTACGGCTTGTAGTTCTGACGACAGCGCAACAAAGCCTGCGCAAAAAACCGCTACTGCAAAGAAAGGTGCCTCGAAAGGCAACCTGCCCAACTATCGTTATGTGGACATCGACACGGTATTGAGCCGTTATAATCTCGCCAAAGACTACAACGAGGAGATGACGCGTATGCAGACGAACATGGAAAATCAGCTGAAACGCCATGAAAGTTCGTTGCAGGCCAAAGCGCAGTCGATTCAGCAGAAGATGCAAAACAACGGCTACGCTTCAGAAGCTAATTATAAGGCTGACCAAGACGCGTTTGCAAAGATGCAGAACAATGCCCAGCAGACGGCCGGCAATCTTCAGAACCAGTATGCTAACGAGGCTATGAAGGCGCAGCAGATAGTACAGGATTCTATCGACGCGTTCATCAAAGATTACAACGTCAGTCACGGCTACGACGCCATTTTCTTCAAGAATGCGACGCTCTATATCAATCCCGAGCTCGACATTACCGAGGAGGTGATTGAAGGCCTCAACGCCCGCTACAACAAGGTAAAGAAATAAGGTAACCAATGACAGAGGATCATATCATAGACAAAGAGGCCAACGAACGTACGGTGCTGGTGGGTCTGATTACGCAGAAACAGAACGAGACAAAGGCCAACGAATATCTCGACGAGCTCGCTTTTCTTGCCGAGACCGCTGGAGCCGAACCTCAGAAACGTTTCCTGCAGAAACTGGATTATCCCAATCCCCGTACCTACGTCGGCAAAGGCAAACTTGAAGAAATCAAGGCATACGTTGAAGCTAACGAAATCGGCCTCGTGATTTTTGACGATGATCTGACGACAAAACAGGTGAGCAATATCGAGAAGGAGCTTCAGGTGAAGATACTCGACCGCACAAGCCTGATTCTCGATATATTCGCTAAACGGGCTCAGACGGCCACTGCACGAACTCAAGTGGAATTGGCTCAATACCAGTATCTTCTGCCGAGACTTACGCGTATGTGGACCCACCTTGAGCGACAACGGGGCGGTATCGGTATGCGCGGACCGGGCGAGACGCAGATAGAGACCGACCGCCGTATCATCCTCGACAAAATTTCACGTCTGAAGGAAGAGCTGAAAAGCATCGACCGACAGAAGAGTATTCAGCGCAAAAACCGTGGCAAGCTGACGCGTGTCGCGCTGGTAGGCTACACCAATGTCGGAAAGTCTACTCTGATGAATCTGCTCAGCAAGAGCGACGTATTCGCCGAGAACAAACTCTTCGCGACGCTCGATACGACGGTACGAAAGGTGACAATCGACAATCTGCCTTTCCTGCTGACCGACACTGTCGGATTCATCCGCAAGCTACCCACACACCTCGTGGACTCCTTCAAATCGACTCTCGACGAGGTGCGCGAAGCCGATCTCCTCGTTCACGTCGTAGACATCAGCCATCCGCAGTTTGAAGAACAAATCGAGGTGGTGAATCAGACTCTCGCTGATGTATGCGGCAAGAACATCAAGCCGATGATTCTCGTTTTCAACAAGATAGACGCTTTCAGCTACATTCCGAAAGAGGAAGACGACCTGACGGAACGCAAGCGCGAAAACATCCCGTTGGAAGAGTTCAAGCAGACCTATATGGCAAAGATGAACAACAATTGCGTCTTCATCTCGGCCAAAGAACGCATCAACATCGACGAGCTCAAGGAGATGCTCTATGAGAAAGCCCGGCAAATACATGCCGAACGATTCCCCTACAACGATTTCCTTTACCAGAAATATGATGAAGACGGAGAAGCATAACCGGCGGACACCGACCGCGGAAGAGATAACGGAACTGGAAAGCCGAGGCTGTCAGGCCACGGACTGGAAACTCGTCAGCATAACGGACAAAACCGATTTAACCCTTATACGCGACACGGATTTCCTCGGCACGGTGAGTATCGGCGAGCTGAGCCGCGACTGCGGACATCCGACGGGAATCAGAAACGTCCGTCTGGCGGACTGTCGGCTTGGCGACAACGTCTGCATACGCAATATAGGACGAGAGATACGCAGCGCCGAAATCGGCGACGATGTGCGTATCGAGAATACGGCAGCCATCATCTTCGAGCCGGAAGCGCCATGCGGCAACGGCGTGTCGGCAGCCGTACTCGACGAGACTTCGTCACGTCCCGTAAAGTTTTTTCCGCAACTCGACGCACAGATAGCCACGCTTATGGCTCTCCGACCGCGCTGGGCCGAAGAAGTCTTTTTCCCTATGCTCGACGAGGAGATGGAAATGCACCCTATCTCCCATTCTATCGGCAACGGTGCGGAAATCATTGACGCTGGTGAACTGCTTAACGTCCACGTAGACAGTGGTGTACACATCCACGGAGCGCGTCGGCTGAGCAACGGAGCCATCCTCAATAACGCGCAGTCAAGCCGAGGATTCGCCTACGTGGGAGACGGCGTGGATGCTGAGAATTTTATGATTGTAGATGGGAAAGCTGACAGCGGTGCCCTGTTGCGCAACACCTTCATAGGACAAGGCGCCGTGCTGGAAAAAGGCTTTACTTCCCACGACTCCCTCTTCTTCGCCAACTGCTCTATGGAGAACGGCGAGGCCTGCGCGCTTTTCGCGGGACCATATACTGTATCGATGCACAAATCGACACTCCTGATTGGCGCGATGACATCGTTTATGAACGCCGGCAGTGGCACGAATCAGAGCAACCATACCTATAAATTAGGTCCCGTACATTGGGGCATAATGGAACGCGGTGTCAAGACCGCCAGTTTCAGTTATATAATGTGGGGCGCGAAAATCGGGCCTTTCTCGCTCGTTATGGGCGCGCACAAGAACCATCCCGACTGCTCCGAATTTCCGTTCTCCTACCTTTTCGGCGACGACAAGGGGGCAACCTCTATCGTGCCGGGAATGATGCTGCGTTCGTGCGGATTGCTGCGCGACGAGAAAAAATGGCCGACGCGCGACCGCCGACTGAAACGCAAGCTCACTCTTTCCGACCGCATCCATTTCTCCGTACTCAACCCTATGACGGCCGACCGCATCCTCCATGCCATCGACCTTATGCGACAGCTTCAGCTCAAGCCGACCGACGACGACGGTTTCATCCGACTGCGCGGTATGAAGATGCGTCGCGCGCATCTCGAACGCGCCGAAATCATCTACACTGAGGCCCTGAGCAAATATCTCACAGAACGCATCGAGGGCGACGAACTGCCTGCGCGTACCGAAGAAACAGCTGATGAATGGGTGGATCTCGGTGGACAAATCATCACCCGACGGACGCTCGACCAAGTGCTTCAAGCTGACAACATCAGCGAAATCCGCACTATTCTCGATGACGCCTTCGAGACATTCGCGGCCGACGAACTTCGCTGGATTGGCAACCGGTTCCCCGACGAATGGCGCCGCACGAAAAACGAGCTTATGCACGCCGCCGACCTCTTTGACCGTCACATCGAAGAAGACCGCACCATCTACCGCGACAACCTCACCGCCGAACACGCCATACTCGCCCTCTGAGTTGAAACGTAGCAATCAGCTATTTGCATCGTTTAGTTTTTTTAACACTTATATGCCTTAGTCTGGCATACACCGCCGCGTAACTTTGCTTCGGGAACTTAAATTCCTACAATTTTGATTAACCTGTAAAATCACAAAGTTATGCGCAACACAATTATCGGCTTCGCAGCCGTCGCTGCCTTGGCACTGAGTGCCTGCAGCCAGTCAGCCAAGACCGCCTCCGAAGCAAAAACATCGATGGAAGCAATGGTCAAAGAAGTGGCCAACGACCCGGCAAGCGTCAAAATCGAAAACATCGACGCCTCCTATGAAAACGATTCCCTCACAATCATCCATTGCGACATGAGAGGAAAAAATGGATTCGGGAATGAAGTCATCAACAAGATAGAATATCTCTATCTGAAACAAGGCAATAAAAAATATGAGGCCATACATACTCTTGACGCCGACAGCGTATATCTGGACAAAGACGCTTGGGAGAAAGCACGCAAAGGAACAATCTATGAAAAGCTCGACTATGACGGAGCCATCAGATATCTGGCAGCCACATCCATCAACCGATACGGACGCATCGTCGGGGACAAGAAAAACGAACAGGAAGTGAAAATTACCGTTCCCACACAAACAGGAGAATGGAAACTGAAAAACTATTCCGACTCATTCGGTGACAAAACTAAAAACAACTATCTCGTCTTGACCGGCAATGGAGAATTCAGCAACTCCGCCACAAGCAATTCTGACCTTTCCGCCCTCCTTTTCGTGGATAAAAATACATTTTCATTGAAATTGCTAGAATATGGATCATTCATTGCAAAAGACGATGACGCGCCTTACCAGACAATAATCAAGGACAGCGAAGGGAACGTTCATAAATTCCTCTTATGGAATTCGGGCCAATCAGGAGAAATAGGACCTATTTTAACGACTATGGGCGAAGACTATTCAAATCTACTTAAAATACTCGACAAGGGAGGCGAGATAACCGTATTGATGCATTACGAAAAATACAGTCCGCAGGACTATCGTTTCAAACTCAATGCAGACGGTTTCAAAAATGCCGTCAAATTTCTGAAATAACGGATTGACTTTTTCATTCAGCAACAAAGCTCAATCGATTAAAAGATTGGAAAAGAGTCGATGGATTTGGCGGGGAAGGATTTTTTTTGTAATTTTGCAACGCGCAAGCATCAGTGAGCAAGCGCATTAGAGTATTATATTAACATTGTACTGCAGGAAAGCGTTGGCAGAACCTGCTGATTTTCAGTGTGTTGATTTCAAAACGACACCCTTTCTCACACGTCCTCGAGGCTCTGAAAAGGTATAATCCGGTCAAGCGAGCGCAGGGCTCCGGATCGGACAGACGTTGCGAAAGAGATGCAGAAGTATCCTGAAGAGGGTATGTGACTGGAATATGCAGACGTGCCGATGGCTCTTACAGTACTATTTTTATCATTTTATCATTTTTAATGACTGAACAAGTTAAAAGCCCTATCGCAGATTTCGATTGGGATGCCTACGAAAAAGGCGAAACAGCAGCTCCTCAGACTCGTGAAGAGCAAATCAAGACTTATGACAACTCACTTAAGTCGGCCAAGGACGACGAGGTAGTGACCGGTGTCGTAAAAAGCATCAACAAACGCGAGGTACGCGTAGACATCGGCGTCAAGTCGGACGCCATCATTCCCATTTCCGAGTTCCGCTACAATCCCGATCTGAAGGAAGGCGATGAAGTAGAGGTTTACATCGAGGCACTTGAGGACAAGAACGGTCAGCTTAGACTGTCCCATAAGAAAGCGTGCCAGACGCGCAGCTGGGACCGCGTCAATCAGGCTATGGACAACGACGAGGTTATCAAGGGCTATGTTAAGAGCCGCACGAGAGGCGGTATGATCGTCGACGTATTCGGCATCGAGGCATTCTTGCCGGGTTCACAGATCGACGTTCGTCCTATCCGCGACTACGATGTATTCGTCGACAAGACTATGGAATTCAAGGTTGTCAAAATCAACCAAGAATATAAGAATGTCGTTGTGAGCCACAAGGCTCTCATCGAGGCAGAACTGGAGCAGCAGAAGAAAGAGATCATCTCCAAGCTGGAGAAAGGTCAGGTGCTCGAAGGAAAGGTCAAGAATATCACTCCTTACGGAGTATTTGTGGACCTTGGTGGCGTAGACGGTCTCGTACACATCACCGACTTGAGCTGGGGCCGCGTAAACGATCCGCACGAGGTTGTCGAGCTTGATCAGGACATCAAGGTCGTTATCATCGACTTCGACGACGAGAAGAAGCGCATCGCTCTCGGTCTGAAGCAGCTTCTCCCCCACCCGTGGGAGGCTCTGGATCCCAACTTGAAGGTTGGCGACCACATCAAGGGGAAAGTAGTCGTTATGATGGACTACGGTGCATTTGTAGAGGTTCTTCCCGGCGTAGAGGGTCTGATCCACGTATCAGAGATGAGCTGGAGCCAGCACCTCCG
>JAGAUF010000117.1 GCA_017620885.1 Muribaculaceae bacterium | reverse complement strand
TCATCTGGATAGGTGCGCGCACCACTGCCAACCCCTTCGCCGTGCAGGAGATAGCCGATGAACTCGCCACTCTTCCCGCCGCGCGCCGCGACGCTTTGGCCGTCCTTGTCAAAAACCCTGTCAATCCCGACATCGAGCTATGGGTAGGCGCCCTTCAGCGCATCTATAACAGCGGGATACGTCGGTTGGCTGCCATTCATCGAGGCTTCAGCAGCTATGCGGAAGTCTTCTATCGCAATTCACCCCTCTGGCGCATCCCCATCGAATTACACCGCAGGATGCCCGGGATGACAATCTTCTGCGACCCCAGCCACATAGCCGGGCGCCGCGACCTTATACTGCCGCTGTGCCGACAGGCTCTCGATATGCGTTTTGACGGCCTCTTCATCGAGAGTCACTGTGCGCCCGATGACGCTCTCAGCGACGCGCGTCAGCAACTCACGCCCGGTGCCCTCGCAGAAGTTGTCGCATCGCTCGGCGTACGCGACGGCGGCAGTGACGGCGGAGCATTGCTCGCCCAACTCCGGGAGCAGATCGACGACATCGACTCGCAGCTCCTTGAATTGCTCTCGCGCCGTATGACCGTATCACGGAAAATCGGACAGCTGAAACGCCGCGAAGGGATGAGCGTCGTGCAACCACAGCGATATGACGAACTGATGCGGCAACGCTCTTCGCAGGCCCTGACCGCCGGCCTCGATCCCGCGTTTACGCGATCCATTCTCGCTTCCATACACGAAGAATCAGTACGTCAGCAACTTACCCCTTCCGACACGGAGTGATTTCATGCACCGACGGAGGTATTGGGAAATTGACGTTTTTTTTGTAATTTTGCACTGCGATTGGGGGAATGACCTTTTCCCCTCGTCTGTTGTTATATATACGTAATGGAGGAAGAAAAAATACCTGAATATAAGGCTGAAGAAGCCCTGACCGGAAGCGATGTCATCCGCGACGTCACCGGCTCGGATTATAAATATGGATTTACGTCTGACATCGATACGGAAATCGTTCCCCCCGGACTGAATGAAGACGTCATTCGTCTAATATCGCTAAAAAAGGGGGAACCGCAGTGGCTTCTCGATTTCCGTCTGGAGGCTTACCGCTATTGGCGTACGCTGAAGATGCCCAATTGGGCGCATCTCAAGATTCCCGAGATAGATTTTCAGGCTATCAGCTATTACGCTGCGCCGAAAAATAAGGAATTGAAGAAGAGTATGGACGAGGTGGACCCCGAGCTTGTCGAAACGTTCAATAAGCTTGGTATTTCGCTCGAAGAGCAGAAGCAGCTTGCCGGCGTAGCCGTCGATGCTGTGATGGATTCCGTAAGCGTCAAAACCACTCACCGGGAAAAGCTCGCTGAGCTCGGCGTTATCTTCTGCTCCTTCTCGGAGGCAGTGAAAGATTATCCCGACCTTGTGAAAAAATACCTCGGCAGCGTGGTGTCTTATCGCGACAATTTCTTCGCGGCGCTTAATTCTGCCGTTTTCTCCGACGGCTCGTTTGTATATATCCCCAAGGGCGTCCGTTGCCCGATGGAGCTCAGCACATATTTCCGTATCAATGCCTCGGGCACGGGACAGTTTGAGCGCACGCTCATCGTGGCCGACGACGACGCTTACGTCAGCTACCTCGAAGGATGTACGGCCCCTATGCGCGACGAAAATCAGCTTCACGCCGCCATTGTGGAGATTGTCACCGAAGAGCGTGCGGAAGTGAAATACAGCACGGTGCAAAACTGGTATGCCGGCGATAAGAACGGCAACGGCGGTATATATAATTTCGTTACGAAACGAGGCCTCTGCCGTGGCCACCGCAGCAAGATTTCGTGGACGCAGGTGGAAACCGGCTCGGCCATCACATGGAAATATCCGTCGTGCGTGCTGAAGGGTGACGAATCGGTAGGGGAGTTTTATTCCGTGGCCGTCACCAACAATTATCAGCAGGCCGATACGGGCACAAAGATGATTCATATAGGACGCAATACGCGCAGCACGATTGTCAGCAAAGGTATCTCGGCAGGCTTTTCACAAAACAGCTATCGCGGTCTTGTGAAGATAGCCCGCAACGCCGAGCACGCGCGCAATTTCACGCAATGCGATTCCCTTCTGATGAACGACCATTGCGGCGCCCACACATTCCCTTACATCGACGTGCAGAACAATACGGCCACACTGGAACACGAAGCCACCACCTCGAAAATCAACGAAGAACAGCTCTTCTATTGCCGCCAGCGTGGTATTCCGGCAGAAGAGGCCGTCGCGCTGATTGTAAACGGATACGCAAAGGAAGTGATGAACAAGCTGCCTATGGAGTTTGCCGTCGAAGCTCAGAAATTGCTTCAGATCACGCTCGAAGGTTCCGTAGGCTGACAGCTATAATCAACGTATGATAGAAAGACTCGTCATAATCGACAGCATAGACCCGCAGACGTTCTACGGAGTCAATAATTCCAACATCAGTCTCATCCGCAATCTTTTCCCGAAACTGAGAATGGCGGCGCGTGGCAATGTCATAAAGGTGATAGGGGAGGAGTCGGAGACTGCTGCTTTTGAAAAGAAGATTCACGAGATAGAGCAGTATGCCGTCAAATACAATAAGCTGACCGAGGATGTGATTATCGACATCGTAAAGGGTGAGCCTCCGCGCCATACCGACGTGGAAGGCGTCATCATCTACGGTCAGAACGGCAAGCCGATTGCACCGCGTAACGCCAACCAGTCGAAGATGGTGCGGTCGTTTGCCGAAAACGACCTCACCTTTGCGCTCGGACCGGCCGGTACAGGCAAGACCTACATAGCCATCGCCTTGGCAGTCGGCGCGCTGAAAAACAAGATGTGCAAGCGCATCATTCTCTCTCGCCCGGCAGTAGAGGCCGGTGAGAAACTCGGATTCCTTCCCGGAGATATGAAGGACAAGATAGATCCTTATCTGCGGCCGCT
>JAGAUF010000116.1 GCA_017620885.1 Muribaculaceae bacterium | reverse complement strand
CTCCTTGCGAGCCGCCCCGGATGGACGAACTTGGAAACCGATGATGATGGCGTCGGATGCGGCTGCCAGCGTCACGTCGCTCTCGGAAATTGCGCCCACACCTTTATGCAGTACATTGACCTGCACTTCGGGAGTCGAAAGCTTGATGAGCGAGTCGGACAACGCCTCCACAGAACCGTCCACGTCGCCTTTCACGACAAGGTTAAGCTCGTGGAAATCGCCCAGTGCCTGACGGCGGCCAAGTTCCTCAAGTCCAAGACGTTTCTTGGTGCGCAGACCGAGCTCACGCTGCAACTGCTCGCGTTTGCCGGCTATCTCGCGCGCCTCTTGTTCTGTCGACATAACATTGAACGTATCGCCGGCTGTCGGAGCGCCATTCAGACCGAGAACGAGAACAGGAGTGGCAGGACCGGCCTCTTTGACGCGCTGGTTACGCTCATTAAACATCGCCTTGATTTTGCCATAATGCGTACCGGCAAGAACAACGTCGCCAACACGCAACGTACCGTTCTGCACAAGCACTGTAGCCACATAGCCACGTCCTTTGTCGAGCGAAGACTCAATTACAGAACCGACTGCTTTTCTATCGGGATTGGCCTTCAGGTCGAGAAGTTCGGCCTCAAGAAGCACCTTATCCATAAGTTCCTCTACGCCGATACCCTTCTTGGCGGAGATGTCCTGCGACTGATATTTACCGCCCCAGTCTTCGACGAGATAATTCATCTGTGCCAATTCTTCCTTAATCTTGTCCGGATTGGCCGTGGGCTTATCTATCTTATTGATAGCAAATACGATAGGCACACCTGCAGCGCTGGCATGGTTGATTGCCTCACGCGTCTGCGGCATGACGTCGTCGTCGGCTGCCACGATGATGATGGCAAGGTCGGTGACCTTCGCACCACGAGCACGCATGGCTGTAAAGGCCTCGTGTCCCGGAGTATCGAGGAAGGTGATGTGACGGCCATCGCTCAACTCTACATTGTAGGCGCCGATATGCTGCGTTATACCGCCTGCCTCACCTGCGATTACGTTGGCCTTACGGATATAGTCGAGCAATGACGTCTTACCGTGGTCTACGTGACCCATCACCGTTACAATAGGAGGACGTGCAACAAGATCTTCTTCCGAATCCTCTTCTGTCTGGATTGCCTCGGAAACTTCCGCGCTGACGTATTCTGTCGTAAAGCCAAACTCGTCTGCCACAAGGTTGATTGTCTCGGCGTCGAGACGCTGATTGATCGAGACCATCATACCGATGCTCATACACGTAGCGATGACCTTATTGATAGGAATATCCATCATCTGCGCGAGGTCGTTGGCAGTCACGAACTCGGTGATCTTCAGCACCTTGCTCTCGGCAGCTTCGCGCTCGGCATTTTTCATCTCGCGATTGTGGATTTCCTCTCGTTTCTCTTTACGCCATTTTACACTTTTCTTTGTCTGCTTGTTGGTCAGCCGTGCCAGCGTCTCCTTAACCTGCTTCTGCACGTCCTCGGTACTTACCTCCGGACGTACGTTGCGTCGCTGACCGCGGTTGCCTCCTTGCTGACGGTTATCTTTATTGCGCTGACTGTTATTGCCATTGTCGCCACGACCGCCTGCGCCGCGACCGGAATTCTGAGCCTGCTTCGCAGCTTGGTCAATATCAACCTTCGACTGATTAATGCGGTTGCGTTTTTTCTTGCCCGTGCCGTTCTGACCATTCTGGCCATTGGCCGTAGCCGCGCCTCCTTGCTTGTTTTTGTTCTTCGCTCCCTTATCGCCACGCTTACGGCTCTTGCCGCTGTCCAGCGCCGACAGGTCGATCGTTCCCAATACTTTCAACTTGGGAGTCTCGGGCGTCTCGTGCAGACGGAACGGTTTGTTCTCAGTCGGCTTCTCCTCCTCTTTCTCGACGGATTCTTTCTCGACGGGCTTCTCAACAGCAGAAGGCTCTACGACGGGTTTATTCTCCGTAATAACCGGAGCGTCTTTCTTCTTCTCCGGCATCGGAGCGGCCGCCTCCTTTTCAGGAGAAGCGGCAGGTTTCTTTACTTTTGCCACCTTTTCAGAGTCTTCCTTCTTATCTGCAGATACTTTCTTCTGCACAGGATTCTCTTTTTTCTCCTCTACTACAGGAGCGGGCGAGACAGGCTCAGCCGGCTTCTCGGCAACAGGGGCCTTCGCCGGAGCCTCCACCTTCTTTTCTTCGGATGCTACCTGAACTTCCTTTTCTATTTTTTCTTCTTTTATGGGCTTGACCGCAGATTCTCCCTTAGGCTTCCCGACATTTTCAAGATCGATCTTACCAAGCACTTTCAGCCCTGCGGGTTTCTGAGACTTTACTTCAGCAGCCTCCTGACGCTCTATGCGTTTGTTCTTCTCTTTCTCCTCGCGGGCAGCCTTCGTCATCAGGTCGGATTTAGCCTTGGCGTCCTTGTCCTGACTATATTCTTGATACAACAATTCTACGGCAGCATCGTCTATGCGGGCATTAGGATTACCGTCAACCTCCACACCTTGCTTGTGCAGAAATTCTACGGCAGTGCTTACACCCACATTCAATTCTCTCGCTACTTTGCTAATCTTCTTTGGCATATATAATTACTACAATCCCTTTTCTTAATACTTTATTTTCCTTTAACCCTCTCCCCGTCAGGACGGCTGTCCGCTCAATCTTCAAACTCTGCGCGAAGCACTTCCATCACATGATTGAGCGTATCTTCCTCGAAGTCGGCCTGAGCCAACAGCTCTTTCGGCGCATTCAAAACCGCCTTGGCAGTACCCATACCGAGATCTTTCAGCGTCTCTATCACCCAGTCGTCAATCTCGTCGCGGAACTCGTCGAGGTAGATGTCTTCCTCTCCCTCTTCAATGTCACGATAGACATCGATTGTAAAACCTGTCAGCATCGAAGCCAGACGGATATTGCTTCCACCCTTGCCGATGGCAAGCGAAACCTCTTCGGGGTGCAGGAACACTTCTGCCTTCTTTCCCTCCTCGTCGAGACGGATAGATGAAATCTTTGCCGGAGAAAGCGAACGCTGTATAAAGAGCTGAGGATTCTGAGTATAATTGATTACGTCTATATTCTCATTACGTAGCTCGCGGACAATACCGTGGATTCGGCTCCCTTTCACTCCGACACAGGCTCCCACCGGATCGATACGGTCGTCGTAGCTCTCCACAGCTACCTTCGCACGCTCTCCCGGTATGCGGGCAACGCACTTTATCGTAATCAGACCATCATGGATTTCCGGCACTTCCTGTTCAAAGAGGCGGCGCAGGAATCGTTCGTCCGTCCGCGAAACGATAACCTTCGGATTCCCGTTCGGGTTGTCCACACGCTTTACGATGGCACGGACCATATCCCCTTTATGGAAGAAATCGCTCGGTATCTGTTCCTCTTTCGGCATTATAAGCTCATTCTGCTCATCGTCCAAAAGAAGAATCTCGCGTTTCCATATCTGATGGACTTCTCCTACCACAACCTCTCCTTCCATCTCTTTAAACTTGTTATAGAGAGCCTCTTTCTGAAGGTCGAGGATCTTCGACTGAAGCGTCTGGCGAAGATTGAGAATCGCACGGCGACCGAATTTCTCGAAGAATATCTGCTTGGCCACATCTTCGCCGATTTCACACTCGGGGTCTATCTCGCGAGCATCGGTCAGACCAATCTGCATATCCTTGTTCTCGACCTCTCCGTCGGGCACAACCTCAAGATTCTGATAAATCTCGCAGTCGCCCTTGTCAGGGTTCATAATTACGTCGAAATTCTCATCCGTGCCAAACATCTTTGCAAGCACGTTGCGGAACGATTCTTCAAGAACACTGATCATCGTAGTCTTGTCAATATTCTTAAGCTCTTTAAATTCCGCAAAACGGTCTACCATATTGACCGCCTCAGCCTTCTTTGCCATATCTTATTTCTATCTTTTTTTCTATTAATACCAATTTATTTACTCTATCAGCTTCAGATTTCGAGGGCGTAGACCGTACTCTTCACCTCATCGTATCCGAACCGATAATCCACCTCTTCAAGGTGCGGACGCTTCTCCCCTTCGCGCTTCACTTTCTCATCTACACCAATCACAAAACCGCTCTCGTCGGCTTCTTTCAGCACGCCGCGCAGCTTCTTACCCCCTTTGGTTATCACATCGACATTGTTGCCGATAAATTTCTTATACTGCCTCAACGTCTTGAACGGACTTGTCAGGCCTGAAGAACCGACTTCCAGTTCATAATCTTCTTCGTCGCGATCAAACGCACCTTCGATGGCGCGTGTAAGCGCAATACAGTCATCAATATCCACGCCATGATCATTGTCGATCTCCACGACAATCTCGTTGGCCGGACTAACTCTGACGTCCACAAGATAATTCTCGCTTCCGTCCAGCTCCTTCTCCACAAATTCCCACAGTTTCCCTTTATCTATCATTTCTCTTTCCCTTTATTTCAATCTATTGATTTTTCCTTCTAATCTTTCCGATTCACCTGTCGTGGAATCGCCTTTCTAAATATAAAACGAGAAGGAAGCCTATGGCCTCCCTCCGGAATTCTTTTGCAAAGATACTAACTTTTTCTCTATCTTGCAAATCATCAGCACTTTTTCTGACTCTCACTTAAATATTATAACAACTATTAACTTATATTCACACTCATTAACCCCTATTCCCTTATTCTTTCTCGGTAGCCGATGCGCCTACATTCCGTATATCGCGACACCTTTTTCGCCCCCTCTTTCACCACTTTACCACTCTCCACATCATAGCCATAATCGCTGCTCTTTACAGTCACACGACGTTTTGTCCAGTTCCCTCTGTCATCATACTCAACATACTCGACGGAACACTCATCCTGCACCACGCCCTCCATATCCGTCATCTTACACGTCATACTTACCGGACTGCGGCTGTCGCCCTCATACTTATATCGCCGGACGGCTTCATATTCCTGATAATTCTCCATCTTGCGCACCGGCAGAAGGCCTTTCCAATCATATTGCCACGTAAAGCCCATATTCTCCGGCGAGTCTTCCTTATCCACACGCCCTAACTTGACTATCTGAAGAGAATCGTTGCGCTCTATCAGCACGGGCAACTTATTAGCCGCATCCTCTCCCTGCTCAAATTCTCCATCGGCATTATACTTCAACCGGATATTGTAGATTTCATACTTATCCCGACCGGACCCGGACCATTTAACCATTCCTATCAGACTTCCTTCGGGGCTGAAGCTCACCGAATCACGCTCGCTCGCCGAACGCGAGTCGCCGTCGAAACGCTCACAAACGATGTATGCTATATCCCCTTCAATGTCGAAAAGAACCTGATCAGGCGTCAGCGGAAATTTCTTCACGCTGTCCACCTTTGCCACAGGCGAAACTTTGACGCTGTCGCTCTTTTCTCGATCACCCTTCACACAGCCGCCGGCAATCAAAAGGCACAATCCCACCGACAGTAACAATAGCTTTCTCATCGCAATTCTGCATCAATATCCTTCAATAATTCACCAATAAGATGATTTTCCTCCACCACCTTTTTCACCATCTCAGCCGGCATCAACTTTCGTTTACGCTCAACAGTCGCACCCTGCACGGTAACAACCGTAATATCGTCATTCTCCAGCTTATCGCGCAGATATTGCGTAAGGTGAGGTATGTCGTTTTCAAACGCCTGAGCCTGAGCCTGACTCGCTACGACGATTCCGAACTGAGTGGCGCTCAAAGCTCTCACTTCTCCGACGCGCATCGCAGTGATCAGCAGTTTATATTCGCTATGATCTTCTCCAAACTGATGCCACGCCTGAAAAAAACTGTCTTTTTCGATTTTTTTGTTCCTGTGCTGCGGTCGGTCCGACGGAGGCTCTTTCTTATCTCCGGCCTCTTCAGCATCCGGTTGTGTGGCCCGTGTCAGACGGAAGGTAGACGGCGATCCTCCCACGCGAGGCGCACGAGGAGTAGCCGACGGACGCACTGCCGGACGATAACCGGCCACGGGATGCGGAGACAACTTGGTTTGTGCCGGTTGCGCAGGCGCCGCAGACTGGGCTGAAGCTTGAGCGGGACGGGGAGTCTGCGGCTGTGGCTGGGACGATGATTGCGCTGACTGTGCAGGTGACTGTGTCTGCTGCACGTTCTGAAGAGTCGCCTGACCACACAAACGAATCAACGCCAACTCTACAAGAAGCTGCTTATTGCCCGAAGTACGGTATTCCACATCGGCATCATTCAGTATCCTCATCGCATTATAATACCATTGCAACGGCATAGACTGAGCAAGCTCGACATATTTCTTTCCAATTTCCTCACCCACCTCCAGCAGAGGAACAGTCGATGCGTCAGAAGCAACCATAAGATCACGCACATGCGACGCCAGACCGTTAAGGAAGAAATACGAATCAAAGCCAGCGTCTCTCACCTCTTTATATATCAGAAGAGCTTCAGGCACGTTACCGTGGCGGAAACACTCCGTAAGGCGGAAATAATAGCCATAGTCCAGCACGTTGAGGCTCGCGATAGTCCGTTCGTATGTCACATGGCCGCCCGAAGAGGCTGCCACTTGGTCAAAAATCGAAAGTGCGTCACGCATTGCGCCGTCGGCTTTCTGCGCTATAATCGCCAAAGCCTCCTGCTCCGCCTCTATACCCTCCTGACTCGCCACATACGCAAGGTGCCGCGTCATATCGTCGATCGTAATGCGCTTGAAATCATAAATCTGACATCGGCTCAGAATCGTCGGAATCACCTTATGTTTCTCAGTCGTCGCGAGAATAAACACTACGTAGGACGGCGGCTCCTCAAGCGTCTTCAAAAACGCATTGAACGCCTGCGACGAAAGCATGTGCACCTCGTCTATGATAAAGACTCTATACTTCCCCTCCTGCGGCGGTATCTTAACCTGCTCAGTTAGTTCGCGTATATCATCTACGGAATTGTTGGACGCGGCGTCAAGCTCGATGATATTGAACGAGAAGCCACGTTCTATCGCCTTGCACGATGGACATTCCCCACACGACTCACCGTCGGCCGTAGGATTCTGACAATTGATGCGCTTGGCGAATATTCGCGCGCACGACGTCTTACCCACCCCGCGAGGGCCGCAAAAAAGATATGCCTGCGCCAGACGACCCGACGACACCGCATTTTTCAACGTCTGCGTCAGAGCCTTCTGCCCGACGACACTGCCGAAAGTCGACGGCCTATACTTGCGCGCCGACACTATATACTGATCAGGTTTTTCCATAATTATTTCCTCCTTAAAAATACATCGCTTCCCTTTTGAAAAAGCAAATTTACGAATTTTTTCATCATCCCGCAACAATATCCGATCTTTTGCGTTATACCGAAAGCAAACATTCCCTCCAAACACCTTCCCGTTATGGCAAAAAGCAACTTATATACACGCACAGGAGATCAAGGCAGTACTTCTCTCGTCGGAGGACAAAGAATCAAAAAACACGACATCCGTCTTGAAGCTTACGGTTCCGTCGACGAATTTTCCGCCACGCTTGGAATCCTACATACCCGACAAGACATACCGGAAGAAATCAAACGTCAGCTCCTCCAGATTCAGAACATGATGTTCAATTTCGGAGCATATCTCGCCACAATGCCCGAGCCGGGCACTGAGCCACAGGTCAGCGGACTCTCCGACAACGACACCAAAAGCCTTGAGACATGGATCGACGACCTCGACGAGAAAACCCCGAAAATACGCGCATTCGTACTTCCGGGAGGCTCTGAATCCGCCTCATTCGCACATCTCGCAAGAACTGTTTGCCGCCGCGCGGAGCGCAACATACTCCGCCTCGCAGAACAGTCGTACGTAAGCCCCGCTTTAATCGCTTACTTCAACCGACTCAGCGACTACCTCTTCATCCTCGCCCGATACCTCAATCACACTGCCGGTATTCCCGAAATTACTTGGACCATACCGGCAAAATAAGACAGAATCAAAGCCGCACACACAACGTTAGCGGTTCATATACTTTTAAAAATAAAAACGATATAATATGTACTGGACACTTGAACTTGCGTCAAAACTCGAAGACGCTCCTTGGCCCGCAACAAAAGAAGAACTCATCGACTTCGCAATGCGCAGCGGCGCCCCCATGGAGGTAATTGAAAACCTTCAGGAAATGGAAGACGAAGGTGAAACATACGACAACATCGAAGAAATCTGGCCCGACTACCCCTCCAAAGAAGACTTCTTCTTCAACGAAGAAGAGTACTGAACCTTATATAGGATACAACTTATTGATAATCAAATAGGGAGACTGACATTCAAATGTTGGTCTCCTTTGTTTTGCCCCATTTTACCGTAAGATTTGCGAACCAAATGCACACCAGTGTATCAGCGTGTTACGGCAAATGCGAATCAGTCTGCGAACCAATGCGAATCAAATGCT
>JAGAUF010000115.1 GCA_017620885.1 Muribaculaceae bacterium | reverse complement strand
TAAACCCATACGACTGGATTAAGCACACCCTTGAAAACATCAGGCCTGATATGGAAGAAGTTGAACTAATCAAACTCCTTCCTTACAACTTCAAAGCCGACAAGATTTAAAAAATCAAGTCGGCATATTTCGGACGGATACGATTTAACCGTGGGTGGCGCTCGCTAACGCTCGCTGACCCACGGCTACATTGTTGCATCCCCCCTCTGGGGGATTCGCCGGGTAATCACCGCGGGATTCGTTGAACCGTGGGGGCGGGGAGAGCGTTTTATCTGCAGAAACCAAATCTTAAATATACTATGGCAAGTTATAATGATCTTATCGCCTCATCTCCCGTTGTATTAGTAGAATTTTATGCCACGTGGTGCCCTCACTGCAATCGTATGATGCCCGTTATGGCAGAGATTCGCGAATTGCTCGGCGACAGCGCTGAAATCTATCAGCTCGATGTGGATCAGAATGAAGGGGCTGCATCCGAGGAGGATATCAGCTCAACGCCTACTTTCATCCTTTATCGCGACGGTCGTCAGGTGTGGCGCTATAGTGGTGAAATCGACGGAAATATCCTACTTCAGAAAATTCAACAGTTTATAGATTAGTCCGACGATGAAACCGGCGAGCATTTTCACCAATTTCTTAACGGAGCTTGGCGTGCCGCACACGCGGAGCTACAGCGACAGGAGATTCGAGAAGATGACGTTTAAGTCGCTTTTCGGGCTGTCGAAGTTGCTGCAGAGCTACGGCGTGCCTAACGAGGCGTTCTCGTTGCCCGACAAGCGAGGGGATCTTGCGCTCTTGCCAGTGCCGTTTCTTGCCGGGTCGGGAGAGTCGTTCGTCGTCGTGCGCAGCAAGAATCAGAACAGTGTGGAATATATAGACTGCGTGACCGGCGAGACGCGCACGTTGTCGATGGATGATTTCATCGACAAATGGTCGGGAGTGGCGCTCGTGGCTTATCCGACGGAGGAATCCGCCGAGCCGTCCTACATGAAGCATCATCTCATCGAGATAGCGCAGAGAGTGAAACGTTGGGTTCTTATCGCGGCGGTTCTCTTCATCTTCCTCTATCTCTTCATCAGCAACGGAATCTATGCGCATGTCACGACCGTCCTTCTGACGATGATTTTCTGCGGAGGCCTCTACGTGACGTATGAACTGATGCTGAAATCGCTGCACATCCATTCCGAGCGTGGCGATTCGATATGCGGATTGATCGACCGGACCGGATGTCATCAGGTTCTCTCCACGAAGGCATCCTCCTTCTTCGGCATCTTTTCATGGAGCGAGGTAGGGATGGCCTATTTCAGCGTGAGCCTCTGCTGTCTGCTTGTATTTCCGAAGTATTTGCCCTATTTGGCGCTGATTAACGCTTGCTGCTGCCCGTTTTCATTCTGGAGTGTATGGTATCAGAAATATCGTGCGAAAGCGTGGTGCACGCTGTGCCTGATAACGCAGGGGTGCCTATGGAGCGCGCTTATCTGCTTCATCTGCGGAGGATGGTTTGAGGGTTCGTTCCCGCTGAGAATAGAGTTCTTTATACTCGGCGCTACCTACGTGGCAGCACTGCTCGGCATCAACTCTCTCTCGCCGAGTCTGGACCGCAATACAGGAAAGGAGGATGAATTATGAGCCCTACGCCCAAAAAGATAGAGAAAGTGAATATCCCGGACGCGAAACGTCTGAGCCCCATGGAGATGAACAATCTCCATTTCAAGACCGCCGACGCCCATTCGCCCCTGTCGTCGAAACCGTCATCCTCGAAATCCTGACAGTTTTCATCGGCTTGGTGGAAAATTGCGAAAGTATAAATATACAAAAAAAGTGCGCCGTGAAGCGCACTTTTTGTATTTAGGGAGGGTGGAATTACTGTTCTTGTTCTGTTACTCGTTCGAGCCATTTTACCATGGCGAGCATTACTGTCATAGAGATGAGGCAGACGGCGAGGAACATTGTCCATGCGATCCAGATCGGGAATTTGTTATAAACCAACGGGCCGATCCAGAGCATAAGGTTGCCGACGGCTGTTGCTCCGAGCCAAAGACCCTGACAGAGACCTTGGAGGTGCTTAGGAGCTACCTTTGAAACGAATGAGAGGCCGAGAGGCGATATGAAGAGCTCTGCAACAGTCAGGAAGAAATACAGTACGAAGAGTACCCACGGACCGCTCTTCAGTGCGTCAGCCTGTTCGGGCGAGAGAGCCTTGAAATCAGTAGCCGAGGGATAACCCTGCGTCCATGAGAAGATCATCAGGAACAGGTAAGCAAGACCTGCGAGACCCATACCGATGGCGATTTTGCGCGGAGTGGAAATCTCTTTCCCCTTGCGATGGAGGGCGGAGAAGATAGCCATTACGATAGGCGTCAGGATAATCACATAGAATGGATTAAGAGCCTGCCAGATTTCAGGCTGAATGGAGTCGGTCTTGATGAAGTCGCGAGCGAAGAGTGAGAGAGAAGTACCGTTCTGATGGAAAGAGAACCAGAAGAAGATAGCGATGCCGAGCACAGCGAAGAGAGCCGTCATACGCTGACGAATCTCGGCAGCCATAGCTTTTCTCTCTTCGGGGGAAACCGTGACGTTGGCAGCAGCCTCTTTCTTGGCGGGTGAGGGAAGACCTTTCTTCGTAACGAGGAAGATGGTCAGAGAGATCAACATAGCGGCTACCGAAGCGAAGAAGCTGTAATGGATACCGGTGTTGAACACTTTAAGATATTCGGAGCAGAAAGCCTGAACTGCGCTGAAATCAGCTACATTGACATTTCCGCCTACCTGCGAGATGAGCGCGTAGAGGTTGTTGGCATTCTGGAGATTCATCGAATCCGTCACGCTGAGGCACTGGTGTGCGAGTGCGGGGAACGATGCATTGTATATCAGGCCGTTTGTCTCAAGCCACCATGAGCGGAGCATCGGGGCAACGAAGGGCGCGATTACACCACCGATATTGATGAATACGTAGAAGATCTGGAATCCGGAGTCACGCTGCGAAGCGTAGCGGGGATTGTCGTAGAGCTGTCCGACGATAGCCTGCAGGTTGCCTTTGAAGAGGCCGTTACCGAAGGCGATGAGGAAGAGAGCGAAGCACGTCAGAGTAAGCAGCCAAACGTGATTGGATGCCGTGTGGAAGATAGGGAATGCAAGGACAATGTATCCGAGAGTCATAACGACAAGACCCCAGATGATAGTGCCTTTGTAGTTCTGCGTTTTGTCGGCGATGATACCACCGACCAGCGAAAGGATGTAGATTCCGGCGTAGAAGAAAGAGTAGACCAGCGCACTTGTTTCCTCCGAAAGGCCGAACTTAGAGCAAAGGAAGAGCACGAGTACGGCATTCATGATATAATAGCCGAAGCGCTCTCCCATATTGCTGAGAGCTGCGGGGATTAGCCCCTTAGGTTGGTTCTTAAACATAAATTGTTATTGTGATTTTTAATTAATTTACTTCTGAGTGTGGTCAGCTGCCGCGGCTTTCGAGGAGCTTGAAGGCCCGGGCATAATTGCGCATCTGTTTCACCATGGATACGAGGCCGTTGGAACGTGTAGGGGAGAGGTGTTCGCTCAGTCCGATACGGTCGATGAAATAGAGGTCGGCGTCGAGGATGTCGGAGGGAGTCTGTCCGGAGAGTACTCTGAGCAGAAGCGCCACGATTCCTTTTACGATAAGTGCGTCGGAATCGGCTTGGAAATCCACTTTTCCGTCCTGCATCTTGGCAGTGATCCATACTCTGCTCTGGCAGCCCTCGATCAGATTTTCCGGAGTCTTATGTTTTTCGTCGAGAGGTTCGAGCGCGTTGCCCAGCTCGATGATATAGGCATAACGATCCATCCAGTCGGTAAGCCCATCGAATTCTTCGATAATCTCGTCCTGTATCTCGTTTATGGTCATATAGTTATGTTTAAATCTGTGTATATTGGAAACCAACCCTGCGAAGGGACAGCTTCTCATGGTATTCGGGCGCGTCGCGCAGCTGATAGTCCGTTGCGGACGTGCATATATGATTGACCGCAAATTTACTAATTTTTTGCGACGTGGGCAAATAAGATATTCCAAAGTCAAGAAAAAAATAGCGTATCTGCGGTGAGATACGCTATTTGGGGACGGTTAAATCTGCCGTGCGGAAAATCTGTCAGGAATTCTTTCCGCAGCAGTTTTTGTATTTCTTTCCGCTGCCGCACGGACAAGGATCGTTTCGGCCGATTTTCGGACCGGCTTTGACAGGCTGAACGGGACCTTGACGGCGATTAACGTTTTGGGCGGCCTGACGCTGAGCGTTCTCGCCCGGATACGTGTCGCGGGTCGTGGAATAGTTGGCGTAGGGATTCGTCGGGCGCGCGTTGGAGTATTCGCGGCGTATCTGTTGAGTAGCCTGCGCGCGTGCCATTTGCGCCTGTTGCTGCATCTGAGCCTGCTGTGCCTCAGCCTGCGCCTTAGCCTCTTCATAATCGGGCACGGCGAGCTTGCCGCGCATCAGAGTAGCGACGGATTTCGTATTCATTTCCGCGAGCATCTTCTTCCAAAGCTCGTAGGCTTCGAGTTTATAGATTACGAGCGGATCTTTCTGCTCGTAGGAGGCGTTTTGCACCGAGTGGCGCAGTTCGTCCATCTCGCGCAACTGTTCCTGCCATGATTTGTCGATAGAGGAGAGGAGAACGGCTTTCTCCCATGCCTTGCCGATGTTCTGGCACTCGTTGTTGTAAGCCTCTTCAACGTCGATGCGGATATTGAAGATGCGGCGTCCGTCGGTGACGGGAACTGAGACAAGACCTTTGGCGTTGCGTTCCTCCACGAAATCGCGGATATAGGGCATAAGTCCGGCGGCCATTTTCTCTTTCTTGCGGTTCATGGTCTGCATGGCAGTCTCGGCAAGCGAGTCGGTCACTTCCGCGGGATTCATCTTGCGATATTCCTCCTCGCTGAAAGGAAGCTCGATAGAGAGGCTCTTGCGCACATTGTCGTCGAGCATCTCATAGCTGGTAGAATCCTTTGCGATTTCTTCAGCTGTCTCATACACCATATTGGCAATGTCCGTGCCGATGCGTTCACCCTTGAGGGCATTCTGACGGCGACCATAGACACCCTTGCGCTGTGCGTTCATCACGTCGTCGTATTCCACAAGACGTTTACGGATACCGAAGTTGTTCTCCTCAACGCGTTTCTGAGCGTTTTCGATGGATTTGGTCACCATCTTCGATTCAATCATGTCGCCTTCCTTGAATCCGAGCGAGTCAAGAGTCTTGACGATACGTTCGTTGGCAAACAGACGCATTACGGTGTCCTCGAAAGATACGAAGAATACGGATGAACCCGGGTCGCCCTGACGTCCGGCACGTCCACGCAGCTGACGGTCTACACGGCGGCTTTCATGTCGTTCCGTACCGATGATGGCCAGACCGCCGGCCTCTTTCACTTCCGGCGTCAGCTTGATGTCCGTACCACGACCGGCCATATTGGTGGCGATCGTCACGGTGCCGGTCTTACCGGCCTGAGCCACTATGTCGGCCTCTTTCTGGTGCAGCTTGGCGTTGAGCACCTGATGCGGTATGTGGCGCAGTTTAAGCATCTTGGAGAGCAATTCGGAGATCTCTACCGACGTCGTGCCGACAAGCACCGGACGGCCGGCATCGATCATAGTCTGAATCTCTTCGATGACAGCGGCGTATTTCTCCTTTTTCGTGCGGTAGACGCGGTCGTTCTGGTCGTTTCGGATTACGGGACGGTTAGTCGGTATCTCGATAACCTCCAGCTTGTAAATGTCGTAGAACTCGCCGGCCTCCGTCATAGCCGTACCGGTCATACCGGCCAATTTGCGATACATACGGAAGTAATTCTGCAGCGTTATCGTAGCGTAAGTCTGCGTGGCGGCTTCCACCTTGACGCCCTCCTTCGCTTCGATAGCCTGATGAAGACCGTCGCTGTATCTGCGTCCTTCCATGATACGTCCCGTCTGCTCGTCTACAATCTTGATTTTATTGTCGTCGATGACATATTCCACATCTTTATCGAAAAGCGTGTATGCCTTCAGAAGCTGATTGACGGTGTGTACTCGTTCCGCTTTTACGGAATAGTTTTGCAGCAGAGAGTCTTTCATCTCCTGCTTTTGTGCGGCGTCGGCCTCCTCGTTGTCCACCTGCGAGAGCTGTGCGGCAATGTCGGGCAATACAAAGAATTCAGGATCCTGCGTCGTGCCGGTCAGCACCTCGATACCTTTGTCGGTCAGCTCGATAGAGTGGTTCTTTTCGTCGATGACGAAGAAAAGCGGCTCGACGGCTATCGGCATCTCGCGGTTGTTGTCCTGCATATATTTTGCCTCGGTCTTGAGCAGAATCTGCTTGATACCCTCTTCGCTGAGGTAGCGGATCAGCGGACCGTGTTTGGGAAGAGCTTTATAGACGCGGAAGAGCGCAAGACCACCCTCTTCGAGCAGCTTGTCGGCTGTGAGGGGCTTCTTGTTCGGGTTCTCCGGGTCGGAGCGGTCGTATTGTGCCACTTTTGCCGGGTCGCCGCTTAAGGCTGCACCAATCTTCCCCTTTGCTTCGAGAAGAAGATTCTGGGCCAGTTTGCGCTGGGCTGCCACGACTTTTTCCACATTGGGCTTAAACTCGTTGAACATCTGGTCGTCGCC
>JAGAUF010000114.1 GCA_017620885.1 Muribaculaceae bacterium | reverse complement strand
TAGCGAAGCGGTCGCCGTCGAAGTTGTAGAAGTTGAATCCGCCGTATTCCTTGTTGATGTCGTAGACGTGCTTGACATCCTTCGTGCCGTTGAATGTAGGCCATTTCGACGGATTGTAGGTCGCCTCCGGAAGCCCCGTCGCCCAGAACTCGGAGGGGATGTCGACGTCATACGCCCGTACAGCCGTCACCTCGTTCAGATCGTAGACAGCCGACATCATCGCGATAGTGTCGGCCTTCGCCTCGTCAAACCGCTGAGTGTCGCACATCAGCACCGGATACATTATAGCGTGCTTGCCTTTAAATGTCATATCATCCCATGCATAGCTATACTGTTCCGCTTTTTTCTTTCCGTATCTGAGCTGGAAGAAACGCTCGTTCCCCTGATTGTCGCAGGGGTTATATACAATCCATTCCATATTATAGAACGGCACTCTGCGCTTCTTTATGTATCCTTCGTCGTCTTTACTCATCTCTATGTGGTAACTGCACCCTTCATAGAGATCTACTTCCGTACTGATAAATTTTGAATTTGCATTAAAATGAAATTTCTTTTTACCGGGAGCAATTCCTTCTATTTTGAATTTCATCTGTAAATTCTGTGTGATAACAGGCTCATAGTACACTATATAAGTTTCATAGTTCCAATTAATTGCCTCTTCGCCATTATAATGCCATTCTTTGCAGGAAAGTAACGTTCTATCAGGCGAATATGGTATATTATTAATAATCAGAAAGAGTTTTGTTCCGCTATATTCAATGTCCACATTGAAATCACAATATTCACTGTCGAAAGCGGATGTGATTTCCCTTGACAATTCAGTCCATGTGTATTTGGAATTATAATCGAAATTGATATTGTCATTATCAGAAGACTGACTCCAAGTCAAAGGATTTATGGCCAACAGCGCCGCTGTCACCAATATTATTCTTAGCTTTTCCATATCTTTAGTATTTAATGATTTCTTGGTTAGACAATACCTCTAAATCCACCTCTTCTCCAATCCACGACCACGGCCTGATATCGTACCCAACTGATGTAACGACGCAATGTTTTGCCTTCTCCTTATTTAATTTTAGGGAATCCACGTTGTGATGCCTTGTGACTTCATTTGTCTGTGTGTCATAAACCGCAATAATTGTATTAGGTCTATTCCCTGAAAATACAATATCATTGCCCGATTCCCAATAACTCGGAGTAAATGTTCCCGGATTTTCGATGTACCATCGCATCGTCGGATCTCCGAAATAGTGAGTAACTTTTCTGTGATAATTCAAACTAGCATTTGATTTACAAGTAACATTGGGAACTAAATTAATACTTTCATCAAGTACTTCCCCCATAGTCATTCCATTCGGGAATTTTTCAGGATAAACGACTGATACATAATCGTCATTTGTTGATGGATATGTTTCAGTACGATTCAATGATCCGTAGGCGAAATTTATGAAGTCTTTTGGCCAAATGCAGTTCATCATCAACTCAACTTGAGCCAATTGATCCAAAATGTATGTGAAATGTGTCGCAGCAAAAGCTCCCACGGCACCGGACTTGTTGTTAATCCATTCGCTGATAAAACAATTTGGAAGATTGTATTTCCCATTTTGACAGCAGATACTGAACAACATCACCGGATATTTAATAACAGTAAATACACCGTGCTTCCTTAGGTGAGGATCAACCAAAATACCCGGACATCCCCATCTGTCTACATCTCCGTGACCTGAATAAAATAAGAACGACGGTTTATTCCATAAATATGGATAAAATGTTCCGCACGCTTCAGTTGTCTTTTTCCAGACATCAAGATTCTGCAGCTCATCAGGCATAAGTTCATAATTTATAACATCTATATTATTAGGGTTATATACACCATCATAACAGTATTGCGCATTATATTTGAATGGTTTTAACGTTGTCAGCGTATTATGTGTGGCATATACCCTTTCAATATTAAGATTATAATTGTCGATGAGATAATTTCTGATATTCTCGCTTGTGAAAATAAATCGATATGTTTCTTTATATTCCGTATTGCTATTTGGATCCAAAAGTTGCAGTTGAGCAAGATTTATACCGTTCTTATAGAAACTCGGATCACTCGGAGGATTCTTCTCATATCGGATAATCTTATTGACTGCATTATATGCCTCTTCAAGATTGTGTGAAGGGATACGACCTTTGTGAATATCTGGGAAATAATCATTATCTCCATCCATACACACATAATAATGGTCACTCAAATAATATGGTGTCCATTGAGTATTGGTCTCTTCTACCTCACCACTGTTTGCGTAGTATTCTTTGCCAGTAATTACATCTTGATCACCAATTATCAAAAGATAGTCAATGCCTTCAGTATCATATCTATTTTGGATAACTTGTTTGACTTGTTCCGAAGTTCGATGAGACGGAGCTGCCGAAACAAAAACATCATATCCCAGACATCTCTTCCATTCTGCAAGACGATTGGCTGCAGGCAATAATGTTCTGTTGGTCAAAATGAAAAGTTTTTTGCCCGGCTCACTGGTTTGAGGCAGACCGATTGCTTTTTTGATATTCTCATTAGGCTTAATCAATGGGATGCCGATTCTTTCATAGATGCTGTTTTCTTCAAGTGTCGGCAGCTGTTTTGTCAGCTCTGATGCCGAAGCTCTCTTTTTTGAAGATTCAGTGTAAGTGATTTTATATTTTAATTTGGTATAAAACCGCGTCAGTTTCTCTTTTTGGCTGTACTGCACCGGACACACCATAAATTTGAAAATCGGTCGGCCCCGGTAGAACTCCGTTTCCATCTCGGAAACCGTTTCCTTCGGATAGAACCCTTTGAACTGCTGCATTTCGGAAAACTCCTTTACGGGTTGTGCAATCGATAAATCCGTCTTTATAGGGCCGGCAGCTGCCATCTCAACCACGTAATCCGTATATTCCTCTTCAAGAACAGTCAGCTTCACATCGTGATTCTCATCGATAGTGAATGCGTCCACCCGATTGGGGATCATAGGGAATCCTTCGTCGGACAAAGTGCCGAAACCGGGAATTTTCCAAAAGAACCGTCCTTTGTTTTCAGCCTGCATTGAGAGAACGTCTGTGAATGTGTAAGTGACGATTACACCGTCGCTTACGTATTCGATGTTACGCGAGGGAATCTGCGGCAGTTTTTTACTGAACTCACCGTCGGAGATTTTCAGTTGCTGCTGAGCAAATGAAGGGGAAATGCATCCGAACAGTAAGAAAAGAATCAGAACTGCAGAAACAGTGTTGATATTTGTTTTTTTGAGATTTCTCTCAGATTTGGGAAAGAATCGGTTGGCGGGGTTGTTCATGTTTTCGGGTATTAGATAAATAATTGCTCAAAGGTAATATGAAAAAATTGCATTTCCAAATATTATTGCAATTATTTTAAAATTATTTTTCAGAATCCCCGTTATTCGATAATTTTCGAGTGTTCCCCTTTAAGTTTTTTGGTAGGATCATTAAGAGCCGGCTCTAAAAGTAGACTCTTACAACATAATAGGTATTGTTTACGTTATTAGATAGAAGACGTTTAAATCGGTTTTTATTCATATACATAACAGCAGATGAGAGAGAAAGAATTTCTGCCGCTGATAAAAGAAAAATTGGGTATCGAGGAGTTGAATCCGATGCAAGAGCGGATGATGCGGTCGGCGTCGAATGCCAGCGATATTATTCTGCTGTCGCCGACGGGCTCGGGCAAAACGCTGGCGTTTATCTTGCCGACGCTGAAGATGCTTCGCCCTTCTACGGGACGTGTGCAGTGCGTGGTGATTGCCCCGTCGAGGGAACTAGTCATGCAGATAGCCGGTGTGTTCCGTTCAATAGCGCGGGATTTCAAGGTGACGGCGCTATATGGCGGCCATAAGGTAGAGGATGAGGTTAATTCTCTGAGTGTTGTCCCCGATGTTATTGTGGCTACTCCCGGTAGATTGCTCGACCATATCAGGCGGCGCAATATTGACGTGCTGCCGACGCGTATCCTTGTACTTGATGAGTTTGATAAGAGCTTGGAACTTGGCTTTGAGGATGAGATGTCGAAGATAGTCGGGCGGCTGAAAAATGTAAGTCGTACTATTCTGACATCAGCGACTGATATCCCCGTTCTCCCGGATTTCATCGTGCTTGACAAACCTTTGAAACTTGATTTTCTCGGCGACAACAAGAAACTCAGACGACGTATCGGCATACATCGTGTGAACAGCGACGGGAAGGATAAGCTTAATACGCTTTATAAACTGCTGTGCACGCTATACAGAACTTCCACGGAAGATCGCACTATAATTTTCGTAAATCATCGCGAGAGTGTCGAACGCGTGGCCGAATACCTTGAAAAAGAGGGGATGCCGGTGGCTCTTTATCACGGCGGTCTTGATCAGAGCGGACGCGAGAAGGCGATCACGCTCTTCAACAACGGGTCGCGTCCCGTACTTGTGGCGACAGACCTTGCCGCTCGTGGTCTTGATATTCGCCACGTCGCCAATATCGTGCATTATCATCAGCCGCTGACGGAGGAGAATTGGACGCACAGAAACGGACGTACGGCTCGCGTCAGCGAGGAGGGCGACATTTATGTCCTTGTTGGCCCGGAGGAGGATGTGCGCGAATTTATAGATTTTGACGATACTTTCTATCCTGACGGGCAGGCGTCGGAGCTTAGATTCGCCAATATGGAAACGTTGCGTTTCAGCGCGGGTAAAAAAGAAAAACTATCGAAGGGCGACATCCTCGGATTTCTCGTGAAAATCGGTGGCTTCGAGCCGTCTGAAATTGGCAAGATAGACGTCTTCGACCATTACGCACTTGCGGCGGTGGATGCTTCCAAAGCCCGTGAAGTGTATCCGAGCATAGCGAAAGAGAAAATCAAAGGTAAAAGACAGAAGATTGAATTTATATAGAAAATAGGTTTTTATATCGGTAATGTATCCGTAAGATGAATTAATTATTTTTTTCTTTAAACTAAAATGCGATTAAGTTGGTTGTATATTTTGGTAGGCTGAATGTCCGAAAATTTGGAAATTTCAATATAAATTGTTAATTTTGCATCTTGTTACAGGATTATTCAACCTCGAAGTTTAGACTTGGTAAAATTCTACAGTTACGAATGGACGATAAATGTCCGAATAAATTTCTATTTGTATGACTAAGGAGAAAAATTACTTGACGTGTGATGGCAATCAGGCCGCGGCTCATATCAGCTATATGTTTAGCGAGGTCGCCGCTATTTATCCCATTACACCGTCCTCCACTATGGCCGAGTACGTCGATGACTGGGCGGCTGCCGGCAAGAAAAATATTTTTGGTGAGACTGTACTTGTTCAGGAGATGCAGAGCGAGGCCGGCGCTGCCGGTGCTGTTCACGGTTCGATGCAGGCCGGAGCTCTTACGACGACCTATACGGCATCGCAGGGCTTGCTCCTGATGATTCCCAATATGTATAAGATCGCGGGAGAATTGCTTCCGTGTGTTTTCCACGTTTCAGCGCGTTCCCTCGCCACACACGCACTCTCTATCTTCGGCGACCATTCCGACGTTATGGCCTGTCGTCAGACGGGTTTCGCTATGCTCGCTGAAGGGTCTGTGCAAGAGGTTATGGATCTCGCAGCAGTAGCTCATCTTGCTGCAATCAAGTCGAGCGTGCCTTTCCTCAATTTCTTTGACGGATTCCGTACGTCGCACGAGATTCAGAAGATTGAGACCGTGGAGCAGGATGATCTTATTCCGCTTATCGACCTTGATGCCCTTGCCCGTTTCCGTAGAAGAGGACTTAACCCTGATTCTCCTGTGACGCGTGGCAACGCTGAGAATCCCGACGTATTTTTCCAGCATACGGAGGTTTCTAATAAATATCATGAGGCTATTCCCGACATTGTGGAACATTATATGGAGGAAATCTCCAAGATTACCGGTCGCAAATACGGTCTCTTCGATTATTATGGTTCCGAGGATGCCGAGCGCGTCATCATCGCTATCGGCTCAGTGACGCAGACAGTCAAGGAAGTCGTGGACTATTTACGTGAGAAAGGTGAGAAGGTCGGCGTAGTCGCCGTTCATCTTTATCGCCCGTTCTCTGCCCGTCATTTCCTCGCAGCCGTGCCTGAGACAGCTAAAAAGATTGCCGTACTCGACCGCACTAAGGAGATCGGCGCCAACGGCGACCCCCTCTATCTCGATGTAAAGGAGATCTATTATGGCAAGGAGAATGCTCCGGTTGTAGTAGGAGGTCGTTACGGTCTCAGCTCGAAAGACACCACTCCGGCACAGATTCTCTCCGTATTTGAGAATCTTAAACTTGACGAACCGAAGAATCAGTTCACTATCGGTATCGTCGACGATGTGACTCATAAGTCGCTCCCCGTGCTTCCTCCGCTGATTCTCGGTGGAAAGGGGATGTTCCAAGGTAAATTCTACGGTATCGGTGCCGACGGCACAGTAGGCGCCAACAAGAACTCCGTGAAAATCATAGGCGACAATACAGATAAGTATTGTCAGGCTTATTTCGATTACGACTCGAAGAAATCGGGTGGTTTCACTTGCTCGCATCTTCGTTTCGGTGATGAACCGATCCGTTCTACGTATCTCGTCTCGACACCTAATTTTGTGGCTTGCCACGTTCAGGCTTATTTGCGTATGTACGACGTGACCCGCGGATTGCAGAAAGGTGGTACATTCCTGCTCAATACGGTATGGGAGGGCGATACGCTTGCAAAGAATCTTCCCAATAATGTGAAACGCTATTTCGCCCAGAACGACATCAAGCTCTATTATATCGACGCGACTAAGATTGCGCAGGAGATTGGTCTCGGCAACCGTACCAACACTATCCTTCAGAGCGCCTTCTTCCGCATTACGAAGGTTATTCCTGTGGATCTTGCCATAGAGCAGATGAAGAAATTCATCGTCAAATCATACGGTCGTAAGGGTGAGAATGTCGTGAATATGAACTACGCGGCCGTGGATCGTGGCGGTGAATATAAGGAACTTCCGATTGACCCGGCATGGGCAAATCTCGAAGATGAGCCGGCAGAGAAGAACAATAATCCCGCGTTTATCAACGATTACGTGCATCCCATCAATGCACAGGCCGGCGACTTGCTCCCTGTCAGCGCCTTTGAGGATATGCCCGACGGCACTATGCCAAACGGAACTGCCGCATACGAGAAAAGAGGTGTGGCTGCTTTTGTGCCGGAATGGAATCCGGACAACTGTATCCAGTGTGGCAAGTGTAGCTTTGTTTGTCCTCACGCCGCTATCCGTCTCTTCGTTCTCAACGATGATGAATTGAAGAAGACCGGTCTTGCGGAGAATCAGACTATACCGGCTGTCGGTCCTGCTTTGAAAGGACTTCAATTCCGCGTGCAGGTCAGCCCGCTCGATTGTCTCGGATGTGGCAACTGTGTCGATGTATGCCCGGGCAAACGTGGTGAAAAGGCTCTTGAGATGAAGCCGCTCGCTGACGAGCTTGACGAGGCTCCGGTATGGGAAAATCTCATCGAGAATGTTTCCTCAAAGGCTGATTTGGTTGATGTTACGCTCAACGTCAAGAACAGTCAGCTTTCTCAGCCGCTCTTTGAGTTCTCAGGTGCATGTTCCGGATGTGGCGAGACTCCCTACGTTAAATTGATGACGCAGCTTTTCGGTGACCGTCAGGTGATTGCAAACGCCACAGGATGTTCCTCGATTTATTCTGCCTCTATGCCTGCTACTCCCTACACCAAGACTCCCGAGGGTTATGGTCCTGCATGGGCCAATTCGCTCTTTGAAGACTTCTGCGAGTTCGGCCTCGGTATGCGTATCGCATACGATAAATTGCGCGAGCGCCTTGAGGATCTGATGAAGGCAGCGGCTACCAATGACGCCCTTTCAGCCGACGTGAAAGCACTGTGTGCGGAATGGCTCGAAAAGAAGGAAGATGCCAAACTGTCACGCAAGTTAGGCGAGAAGATTGTAGAAATGCTTCGTCCCGGTGTGGAGAAAGGTGACGATTTCTCTATTTCCGTGGTAAATCTCGGTCATTATTTCACCAAGCGTTCGCAATGGATTATCGGAGGCGACGGCGCCAGCTACGATATCGGTTTCGGTGGTCTCGACCATGTAATTGCATCAGGGAAAAATGTTAATATCCTTGTGCTTGATACGGAGGTTTATTCCAATACGGGCGGTCAGGCATCCAAATCAACACCTCTTGGCGCAATAGCCAAATTTGCTGCCTCCGGCAAGCGAATCCGCAAAAAGGACCTCGGACTGATCGCGTCCACTTATGGATATGTATATGTAGCTCAGGTGGCTATGGGAGCAGACAATGCTCAGACGCTGAAAGCGTTCCGTGAAGCCGAGGCTTACGACGGTCCTTCGCTGATCATCGCATACTCACCCTGTATCAACCATGGCCTTAAAGCCGGTATGGGACACAGTCAGGAGGAGGAACGCAAGGCGGTAGAGTGCGGTTATTGGCAGCTGTGGCGCTACAATCCTGCAGAAGAAGCCGCCGGCAACAATCCGTTCTCGCTCGACAGCAAGGCTCCCGATTGGTCGAAGTTTAACGACTTCCTTAAGGGTGAGGTACGTTATGCGTCGGTTTATAAACAATATCCCAACGAGGCTGAAGAACTCTTCGCTGCTGCGCTTGATAACGCCAAGTGGCGCTATAACAATTACAAGCGTCTGTCGCAGCAGCAATGGGGTGTTGATCCCGAACTTAGCGCTGAGGATATTAAGCTCAGAAATCAGGATTAATCATATAGATAGAATATAGATTCGGAGAGGGTGTGGCAGAGTGAAATTTTCTTGGCCGCACCCTTTCCCGTTTTTCTCGCTTGAGGCGTGAACAAGATTAGGCCTGATTTGTTAAAATAGTAAAAGGATCAAGATTATGAATGGTAGAATAATTTTTGGCATCTTTATGGTGCTTATTTATCTGGCAGTTGGCGTTCTCTTTATTACCAACGTATTTAATATCGACAACACCGGAATTTCAATAGCTGTAGGTGTAATCCTCATCATTTACGGAATATGGAGAGGTTTTCGGCTATACAAAGGAATGAACTGAAAATGAAAAGGAATTTAACCCTGTTGGCATTACTTTCGGCGATTATATCGGCGGGAGTATTGTCATGTACTCCCGTCAAAAGAGGAGAATATGCTAAAGGCAGCGGTGTGGTATGCTGTGACGATGGTTTCAGGAATATAATGGCCGAGGAGATAGAGGTTTTTGAATTTTCCTATCCTGAGGCGTCAATAATTCCTTTCTATGTCAGTGAGAAAGAAGCAATCGACTCTCTTATGGCCGACGCGACGCAGATGATCGTCATCACCCGCGAAATGACCAAAGAGGAAATAGAATACATCAAGAAGAAAAATAAACGCGTAGTGCGTCAGAATTGCATCGCTGTCGATGCTGTGGCGCTTATCGTCAATAAGAACAACCCTGTCGGGGCTCTTACGCAAGAGGATATCAAGCGCATCATGACCGGTGAGATTTCGCGTTGGGATCAGCTTGCCGGCAACGACACGACGCGCATAAAACTTGTCTTTGACAATGCGGGCTCTTCTACTGTAAGCTATATGCGCGAGAAATTCCTCGGTGGCAAGGGGTCGATCTCTGATCATACTTACTCGTTTGCACAGAAAAACAATGCTCAGGTATTTGACGTCGTGAAAAAAGATCCACAGGCATTGGGAATCATTTCCGTAAGCTGGCTGGGCGACAATCTCGGCGGCGCGAAGAAAGTGCCCCTCGAACAACGCGTTGAGGATTACAGTGCGGAAAACGACACCATCGCAACGCCTCTTACTACAGAGGTCAATATCATCAAAGTAAGCAATCCTACGGAAGCGAATGATTTCAATCCCGAGTCTTTCCTGCCGTATCAGGCATATATTTACAGCGGTGAATATCCTTTGGTACGCAAGGTTTATATGATTTCGACGGCATCAAATTCTACCGTGATGCACAGCTTCTATACATTTGTGACAGGATATGTAGGCCAAAAGATTATTTCCAAGACCGGAATTTTACCATATCATGTAAATCCTCGTGTTGTAAATCTCGTAGAGAGGAATAAATAATAGAAAGACATTACGTACATTGTATAAAATATCTGATACAAGGAAATAAGGACAGGCAAGATTCCTGTTCTTGCGTCCTTGTATTTTTATAGAATCTGTTTCATTGCTGAATCGTTTTTCTATAATCATTTTTCAAATTTCAGGAATAAAAATTTTTTCGGAAATACAATAAACCATTCAATGTTCCGTAAGTCTAATAGATGAATAGGGAATTTACCTACAATAAAAGCAAATTAATACATTAAATAAAATGAAACTCAGAGGACTTTTTTCAATCTGTCTTGCCGGCGCCGCGCTGGGGGTGTTTGCACAGACCCACGTGGAAGGCGTGGAATATTTTAGCGCCGATCAGATCAACAACGCCCGCGAACTTCTCAACCGCAATATGAACAATGCGGGAACAGATAAGGCCGTTGCTAATTATTATCTCGGTCAGATTGCTATGCTGGAGGGAAAAACTTCAGAGGCAAAGAAATATTTCGATGCCGGCATAGCTATAAACCCCGAATATGGCTACAATTATGTAGGGCTTGGTGAAATCTTGCTTCTGACAGCCCCCAAAGAGGCACAGAAGCTCTTCAAGCAGGCAGAAAAGTTTGGTAAGAAGGATGCCGCTCTTCAGATTGCCATTGCACGCGCCTACTATAATGTAGATCCCGTTGCCAATGCTAAGGAGATCAATAAGCGCATCGAAAAAGCTCAGAGAATAGATATGGGAGAGCCTGCTATCTATATCTTTGAAGGTGACCGTCTGGCTGACAAGAAGGAGTGGGGCAACGCTGCCGCTCAGTATGAGATGGCGCTCAACTTCGATCCGAATGCTACCGGTGCATATGTCAAATACGCAAATGTATATGATTATGTGAACCCTAATCTTTCGATTGCGATGCTCCAGAACCTTCTGAAGCAGAACCCGACTTCAGCACTCGGACAGCGTCAGCTTGCCAATACCTATTACAATCAGGAACGCTATAAAGAGGCTGCGCAAGAGTATGGCAAATATGTTCAGAATCCCAACCACTTCAAGCAGGATGAAGACCGTTATGCTCTCCTTCTTTTCTCCGACGGCGACTATAAGAAAGGGTATGAATATGCGACGAAGCTTCTCGAAGCAGATCCGAATAATTTCACGGCTCAGCGTTTCCAGTTTATGAATGCCGCTCAAATTGAAGATATGCAGCCCCGTTTGCTTTCGCTTGCCGAAGCATTATACTCTGCACATCAGTCCAATCCGGCCAACAAATTTGCGGCTATCGACTTTACACTAATCGCCGACGAATTTGCCAAGGCTAAGAAATTTGACGAAGCTCTTGCCGTTCTTCAGGAGGGTGAGAAAGAACTTCCCGAACAGAAATCCTTCATCCACGACGCCGCTCTTATCTATTTCGATATGAACCAGAGCGACAAAGCGGTTAAAGAGTTCCAGAGATACCTCGCCGGAAATGAAAGTCCGAACTATACTGACGCTTATCAGATGGCCAATCTTGCATACGTAGCAGCCTTTGACGCATCAGGTGCTGAAAAGGACGCGCTTCTGAAGACTGCCGCCGAATACGCACATAAAGCTGCCGAGGTTAATCCTAAGAACTATCGTCCGTTGAAACGTGCAGGCGACGTGGCAGGTATGCAGGCAACAGGTAATGATGCAGTAAAGGCTAAAGCTCCTTACTACAAGAAAGCTGCGGATCTGATTGAGTCGACCAATACTCAGCCCTCTGCAAGTGACGCTCGCGACATCTACAAGACGCTCGGTGAATATTATGTCCTCATTGGCGATAAGGACAACGCTAAGGTTTACTTCACGAAGTACATCGCGGTTAATCCCGACGACGCTCAGGTGAAGAAAATTCTCGGTACGCTCTGATATTGACTAATCGGAGTATAAGTCCGAAAGAAATATTCTATATGGAGTCGGTAATTTTTAAGATTACCGGCTCTTTCGGTTTTTATTGAAGTAAGACAATTGAAGAAAAGGCTTCAGGAAAATGTAATATTTCAAATTTAGGATTATATTGTGGATAAAGGATTTTTTTTGTAATTTTGCAAATTGAACGAGATGGACTCTTGTGAGTCTGTCGATAGCTGAAATAGAAATTATTGATTATCCAAAACATACTTGTATGTCACGTAGGATCAAGATAAAAAGAGGACTTGACATCCCGTTGGAGGGAGAGGCCTCATCGCGCGTGGATGTCGATACACATTCCGATTTGTTCGGAATAGTACCGGACGATTATCCCGGCTATACGTGGAAATGTGCCGTTAAGCCGGGCGAGCATATCGAGGCCGGCGATCCGTTGCTGATGGACAAAACGCTCGGGAAAATCTTTCTGACATCGCCCGTTAGCGGAACTGTAGATGAAGTACGCCGGGGCGAACGTCGCAAGATACTTGCCGTAAGCGTGAAGCGCGAAGGGGAACTAAAACAGGTGAAATATCCTGATAAGATTACAAAAGAGAATTTCGTGGATGCTTTATGTCGCACGGGACTTTGGGCTTTGATGCGTCAGCGCCCGTATGATATAGTGCCCTCGCCTGAAGAGCGTCCGCGAGATATATTCATTACAGCAGTTGATACCGCTCCGTTGGCTCCGGCGCTATTCCGCGCTGAAGATATGGAGCTTCTTCAGAGCGGCGTGTCGGCGCTTGCATCGCTCACTAAGGGGAACGTTTATATTACGTTCCGTGCTGGAGAAGCGCTTCAACTCTCTGACTGCGAAGTGATAGAGATTGAGGGTCCGCATCCTGCCGGCAATGTCGGAGTGCAGATTAATCATATCCGTCCCGTCGATAAAGGAGATGTTGTCTGGACAATGTCGGTCGATGTGGTAAGACGTATTGGCAAGTTTGTCAAGGAGGGCATCGTGGATTATTCCGCTATGGTGGCCGTAACGGGTCCGAAGACGATCAATCCACACTTCGTTTCGACAATGGTCGGAGCGTCGCTTAAAACGGTTCTCGAAGGCTTCTTGCCCGAAGATAAGGACATCCGTGTGATTAGTGGCAATGTGCTGACGGGGGAGAAACTCAAGGCCGATGAGGATTTCCTGCGTTATCCCTATCGCCAAGTGACAATCATCAAGGAGGGAACGAAAACGGAAGAATTTATGGGTTGGGCATCGCTCAATCCGATGAAATATAGTGTGAAACGCACCTTCCCCGCTTTCCTTCGCGGGTTGAGTAAACCGTTCCCGTTTGATGCCCGAATAAAGGGTGGTCACCGTGCGATGATACTGAGTGGCGAATACGACAAGGTGTTCCTGATGGACATCTATCCCGAATATCTTATTAAAGCCATCATAGCGCGCGACATCGACAAGATGGAGCAACTCGGAATCTATGAGGTGGCGCCGGAAGATTTCGCACTGCCGGAGTTTGTGGACACATCGAAAAACGAGCTTCAGAAGATAGTGCGCGACGGCCTTGACTATCTGCGCCGCGAGATATAACCATTGAATAATAAGAAATATCTAACTTGCAGTGAGTAAATTAAAAGAAAAAATAGATTCGTTGAAGCCGAAATTTGAAAAAGGAGGGAAGCTTTATCCGCTTCATTCCGTATTTGACGGCTTCTACACGTTTCTCTTCACGCCCAACGAGACGTCGCGCAGTGGTGTACATATCCATGACGCCAACGACGCCAAACGCACAATGATTACCGTAATTGTAGCATTGTTGCCGTGTATGCTCTTCGGAATGTGGAATGTGGGTTATCAGCATGCCCTCGCTACGGGCGATGCGGATCATTCCCTCTTCCATCTCTTTTTCTATGGACTGTGGGCAGTATTGCCGCAGATTGTGACAGCATACGTGGTCGGGCTCGGAATTGAGTTCATCGTAGCACAAATGCGTGGTCACGAGATTCAGGAAGGATTCCTCGTGTCTGGTATTCTGATTCCGATGATTTGCCCGGTAGACACACCTTGCTGGATGATTGCCGTGGCGACGGCCTTTGCCGTGATTTTCGCTAAGGAAGTGTTCGGAGGTACGGGCTATAACTTTCTTAATGTGGCATTGGTGACCCGAGCTTTCCTTTTCTTCGCATATCCGGCCAAGATGAGTGGCGACGGTGTGTTTGTCTCTTTGGGAGATGCCGCGTCTGTCGACGGTTATTCCGGTGCGACGCCACTTGGTCAGCTTGCTTCCTCGACTACGCCCGGCGTGGTGGAATTAACGGGTGTGGATGGTGCTGCCATCAATCTCTCCGACCTTTTCTGGGGATTTGTTCCCGGGTCTTGGGGTGAGACATCCACCTTCTGTATTCTTATCGGTATGGTGATTCTTTTGCTGACCGGGATAGCTTCATGGCGTATTATCGTCTCCGCAGCCGGTGGCGGTTTTCTGATGGCTCTTCTTGCCAATCATTTTGCTTCGCCACTGTATCCGGTGACCTTTGTATCGCCGGTGGAGCAGCTTTGTCTTGGAGGATTCGCATTTGCAATGGTGTTTATGGCGACAGATCCTGTGACGGCCTGCCGCACAAATACCGGGAAGGTGATTTATGGCTTCCTATGCGGTGCGATTGCCATCCTGATCCGCTGTTATAATACGGGTTATCCGGAGGGCGCAATGCTCGCTGTTCTTCTGATGAACTGCTTTGCATCCCTCATCGATTATTGTGTAGTGAACGTCAATGTGCGTCGTCGTCGCAAGCGTGCGATGATATCGCAGTGAGAATCATCTGAAAAGAGATAGATATGAACAGACAAAGTAATACATATACTGTTATTTATGCGGTGATTCTTGTGCTTGTGGTAGGCGTGACGCTGTCGCTGGTCTATCAGGCACTGAGACCGTCGCAGGAAGAAAACATCGCCAACGACAAACGTCGTCAGATACTCGCCGCAGCACGGATTGTGCCGGAGGATGGAGAAAGCATTTCAACGCTTTTCAACGAGCACATCCGCGAGAGCTTTATCCTTAATGATAAGGGTGAAAAAACGGATGCAGGTGTGAGTGCATTTGATGTTGATGCGGCTACGGAGAGTCAAAAACCGGCCTCTGAGCGTCTTCTTCCGGTATTCGTATGTAAGACGGACGCCGGTGAGAAATATATTCTTCCGGTGTATGGCGCCGGCCTATGGGGACCGATATGGGGGTATGTGGCTCTCGATGCAGACGGCGATACCGTCTATGGCGCTTATTTTGCACATCAAGGAGAGACTCCGGGTCTCGGTGCAGAAATAGAAAAGCCGAAATTTCAGAACCAGTTTGAGGGGAAAACGCTTTTTGACAGCGAAGGCAATTTTACAAGTATTGCGGTAGTCAAGAATGGTCAGGAGCCTAAGAGCGGTTCTTTCGTTCACGCCATCAGCGGAGGTACAATTACGAGTCAAGGCGTGCAGAAGATGCTTGCCTCCTCGCTTGAGCCCTACGCGCCTTTTTTGAAATCATTAAATAATAACCGTCCCGAGGATACAAAGGCGGATAAAGCGATTGGCAAATGAAACTGAGCAAATCTTTACAGACACTTATCAACCCTCTCTCAAAGGAGAATCCGGTTATCGTGCAGGTGTTGGGTATCTGCTCTGCACTCGCAGTGACGGCCAAACTTGAGCCGGCAGTGGTAATGACAATCTCCGTGACGGCAGTATTGGCCTTTTCCAATGTAATCATATCTCTTCTGCGCAAAACGATTCCGACGTCGATACGAATCATAGTGCAGCTTGTGGTCGTTGCCGCCCTCGTGGTAATAGTCGATCAAGTGCTGAAGGCGTTTGCATACGATGTCTCCAAACAGCTCTCGGTATTTATCGGACTGATAATCACCAACTGTATAATTATGGGCAGATTGGAGGCTTTTGCTCTGAATAACCGACCGTATGCGTCATTCCTTGACGGTGTGGGCAACGGTTTGGGCTATGGCATTATTCTTATAATCGTGGCTTTCTTCCGCGAGCTGCTCGGCAGCGGAACTCTCTTCGGTATTCAGGTGATTCCTCAATGGTGTTATGATCATGGATACGTGAACAACGGTATGATGATTCTTCCGCCTATGGCCCTTATTACCGTGGCTTGCATCATCTGGGTTCACAGAATCAAAAATAAGGATTTGCAGGAATAATTCTTACGTGAATCCGTAATGATTAAATGAAGAAATAAAAAATGGAAAATCTGAATCTTTTCATACGTTCTATTTTTGTCGATAATATGATCTTCGCATATTTCTTGGGCATGTGTTCCTTCTTGGCCGTGTCGAAGAATGTGAAGACGGCGTTCGGGCTTGGTATAGCTGTGAGCTTCGTGCTGATAGTTTCGCTTCCCGTCACGTGGTGCATAAATGAATACATCCTTAAGCCGGGCGCGCTGACGTGGCTGGGTCAGGAATATGCCGACACCGACCTGTCGTTTCTCGGTTTGATTCTTTTCATCTCCGTCATAGCGGCATTGGTGCAGATCCTTGAAATGGCGATTGAACGTTTCTCTCCGTCGCTGTATAATTCTCTTGGTATATTCTTGCCACTGATAGCCGTAAACTGTGCGATTCTCGGTGCAGTCTTGTTTATGCAGCAACGCAATTTCGACAATGCATGGACTGCTACGGTGTACGGAGCGGGAAGTGGCATCGGTTGGCTTCTGGCCATCACTTGTCTGGCGGCTGTAAGAGAGCGACTGGCTTATTCGCAGATTCCAGCACCGCTGCGTGGCATCGGCATAACATTTATAATCACCGGCCTGATGGGTATGGCTTTCATGAGCTTCTTAGGCATTAAATTGTAGAGAAAAAAATGATTATTTTAGATATACAGATTCATTCGCTTGCCGCAGCCTCGATTATATTTTTATGTATCGTATTGCTTTTGGTGGGTGTGCTTCTTGTAGCGAAGAAATTTCTGGTCAAATCGGGCGAGGTGCAGATTGACATCAACAACGGGCAGAAAGTGCTCAATGTAGAAACAGGCAAATCGCTACTTATGACGCTTGGCGATAACGGTGTGCACCTTTCATCGGCGTGCGGAGGTAAAGGAAGTTGCGGGCAGTGCAAGGTGCAGGTTCTTTCCGGCGGAGGCGAAATGCTTCCTACCGAGGCAGTGCATTTCACGCGTCGGCAAATCAAAGATCACTGGCGTCTGGGTTGTCAGGTGAAAGTGAAGGAGGATATGAATCTCGCAGTAGACGCAGCAGCGCTCAATGTCAAGGAGTGGGAGTGCGAAGTGATTTCCAATAAAAACGTGGCTACATTCATAAAGGAATTTATTGTGAAGTTGCCCGCAGGCGAGCATCTCGATTTTATCCCCGGTTCATACGCACAGATCCGTATCCCGAAATATGAGATGTCATACGATAAAGATATCGATAAGAAACTGATTGGCGACGAGTATCTTCCGGCGTGGGAAAAATTCGGTCTTTTTACCTTGAAATGCAAGAATACGGAGGAGACCGTTCGTGCTTATTCTATGGCTAATTATCCTGAGGAGGGGGATCGTATCATGCTTACTGTACGTATAGCTACGCCTCCTTTCAAACCGAAACCTCAGGTGGGATTCCAGAATGTTTCTCCCGGTATCGCATCCTCTTATATATTCACACTCAAACCGGGTGACAAAGTATTGATGTCAGGTCCTTACGGAGATTTCCATCCGATTGTCGACTCCAAGGCAGAGATGATCTGGGTAGGCGGTGGCGCAGGTATGGCTCCGCTTCGCGCGCAGATTATGTGGATGCTTAAGACCCGTCAGTGTCGCGACCGTGTGATGCATTATTTCTATGGCGCACGCGCACTTAATGAGGTATTCTATCTCAATGATTTCCTCGAACTTGAAAAGGAATTCCCCAATTTCAAATTCCATCTCGCGCTTGACCGTCCCGATCCGGAAGCAGACAAAAAGGGTGTAAAATATACTCCCGGTTTTGTCCATGATGTGATGTATAATACGTACCTTAAGGATCACGATGCTCCCGAAGAGATTGAATATTATATGTGTGGTCCCGGCCCGATGAGCAACGCCGTCAATAATATGCTCTACAATCTTGGCGTAGAGCCGGAATCGATACACTATGATAATTTCGGTGGTTGATCCATAGTGGAGAATAGCTGAGATGAGGGGAAATAAAGGTGAAAATATTTGGTTATTACGATAACCTTGACTATCTTTGCCGAAAATTAACAACAACGATAACCAATAAAACAAACAATACCAGAAAAAATGCAAAGAGACAACGAAATCTTTGAGATTATTGACCGCGAACACCTTCGCCAGCGTCGCGGTATCGAGCTGATTGCCAGCGAGAACTTTGTTAGCGACGAGGTTATGCGTGCTATGGGCTCGTGCCTCACCAACAAATATGCAGAGGGCTATCCGGGCAAGCGCTATTATGGCGGTTGCGAAGTAGTGGATCAGGCCGAGACTATCGCCATCGAGCGTGCTAAGAAAATCTTCGGCGCAGAATGGGCAAACGTTCAGCCTCACTCCGGAGCTCAGGCTAATATGGCCGTATTTATGGCTTGCCTGAAAGCCGGTGACAAATTTATGGGTATGGACCTCAGCCACGGTGGTCACCTCAGCCATGGTAGCCCTGTGAACTTCTCCGGTCTTATGTTCCAGCCGATTTCCTACACCGTTGATCCCGAGACCGGTCGCGTGAACTATGAAGAGATGGAAGAGAAAGCTCGCGCTGAGAAGCCGAAGTTGATCATCGCCGGTGCCAGCGCATATAGCCGCGAATGGGATTATGCCCGTATCCGCAAACTCGCCGACGAAATCGGTGCCATCTTTATGGTGGATATGGCTCACCCCGCAGGTCTTATCGCTGCCGGTTTGCTCGAAAATCCTGTAAAACACGCTCACATTGTTACCACGACTACTCACAAGACACTCCGTGGTCCTCGTGGCGGTATGATTCTTATGGGTAAGGACTTCGATAATCCTTGGGGCAAGAAGACTCCGAAGGGTGAAATCAAGAAGATGTCGGCTTTGCTCGATTCCGCAGTATTCCCCGGTGTACAGGGTGGCCCGCTCGAACACGTTATCGCAGCTAAGGCAGTCGCTTTCGGTGAAATCCTTCAGCCCGAATGGAAAGAATATGCTATGCAGGTGCGCCAGAACGCTGCCGCCCTCGCTAAGGCTCTTATGGACCGTGGCTACAAGATCATCTCCGACGGTACGGACAACCACTCGATGCTCGTAGACCTCCGCAGCAAGTTCCCCGAGATGAGCGGTAAGAAGGCTGAGCGCGTGCTCGTTGCCGCCGACATCACGGCCAACAAGAACATGGTGCCCTACGACAGCCGTAGCCCGTTCCTCACCTCCGGTCTCCGTTTCGGTACAGCCGCCATCACGACGCGTGGTGCCAAGGAAGATCTTATGGACAAGATCGCTGATCTTATCGACCGCGTTCTTTCCAACGCTGACGACGAGAATGTAATCAAGGAAGTACGTCGTGAAGTAAATGAGATGATGAACGAATATCCTATGTTCGCTTGGTAATCAATCGATCAAAAATTTAGTAATTCCTCGTCCGCCTCTGTACGGACGAGGAATTATTATAATGATGGGGGATATGTGTTATAAAGTATAAGAGTAAAAGATGGAGAAACTTGAATTTCCTGAGAGACTGTTTATAACGGGTATTGGTACTGACGTAGGTAAGAGTTATGCCACCGGTTGGCTGGCTCGCGAAATGCGTAATATGGGCCTTAATGTCATCACTCAAAAGCTCATTCAGACCGGTAATCTTGACATGAGTGAGGATATAGAAGTTCATCGCAAGATAATGGGTATCCCGTTGCAGCCCGTCGATGAGGCTCACGTCACGGCACCGATCATTCTGTCTTATCCTTGCTCTCCCGATTTGGCAGCAAAGATAGACGGCGTAGAAGTGGATTTTACGCATGCAGATAAGGCGACGGAAACATTGTTAAAGAATTATTCCAATGTGCTTATTGAAGGAGCCGGAGGAATTTTTGTACCGTTGAAAGGAGAGTGGCTGCAGATTGATTATGTGAAAGAACGCAATTTGCCTGTGGCTATTGTGGTCAATGGTCAGCTTGGATCCATCAACCATGCGTTGCTGACGCTTGAGAGTTGTCGTGCAGCCGGAGTGAAAGTGTTTGCGGTTATATATAATCCACACTTTGATGCAGATAAGACTATATGTGAGGATACGCGTCAATATCTGCGTAACTGGCTTAAAAACAGATTCGAAGGCACTGCATTTATAGAGATGCCAAAGATTTTATAGGGAATTTATTTGAGGATATGGAAAAAATTTCGTAAATTTGCGATATGATATTCTCCTCATTACCAACAAAAAATTGGCGTAGCCACATTAAAAGATCAGCATGGAATCCACCGTGAATGAAAACCCCGGAGAAGAATACCATTTAAGCATCAGCAAGGAGGAGTTGGCAAAACTGCAGCCGGCTCACTTTAAAGGTGTAATACATGTAATAGATAAGGAGGAGGACGTTGCGGGGGCAATACAGGTGCTGAGGAGCAGCAGTGTCATAGGTTTCGATACGGAGACGCGACCGAGTTTTAAGAAAGGCCTGACTCACATTGTTTCCCTTCTGCAACTTTCCACTCGTGAAGATGCCTTTCTTTTCCGACTCAATAAAATAGGGATGCCGAAGGCGCTTAAAGATCTTATTGAGGATGAAAATGCCTTGAAGGTGGGGCTCTCCATTCACGATGATTTTCATAATCTCAGTCGACTTTGTGAAATTACTCCGAAGGGATTTATTGATCTTCAGGAATATGTGCAAAAGTGGAATATATCGGATATTTCATTGACTAAAATTTCTGCGATCGTACTCGGAAAACGTATATCCAAAGGGCAGCGGCTCACGAATTGGGAGGCTGATACTCTCACTTCGCATCAGCAGGAATATGCTTCACTTGACGCTCTTGCCTGTATATGGATATACGAAAAATTGCGTGATGGGGAATTTAAGCCCGAGGAATCAATCTATTATCATATCAACGAAAAATCTGAAACGAGTGAAGAGTCGAAAGAAGCTTAAATCTTACGTGTGGGTTCCCGCTTTCCTTACGGTATATGCACTGGCGATGGCTCTTTTTAACCTCGATAATCTGAAGACTGCAGACGGACGGCAAACGTTCTGGTTTACTGTTGGTGTCGAGGTGTTGCTAATTGTGCTTGTAGCTGTCTTTCTGAAGAAACGCGATAAATATCGTATGCAGCGAGAGGAGTCAATGGCGCGTCAGGAAGAGCAAAATCGCTATAAAATTTCCGATAAAAGTAGCGAAGAGGGTGAGGAGGTAGAAAAATAATAAAATTATTTTTTCTTTTTGAGTGACTGTCCGAGAAGGAAGGCAGTTGTTTTGACGAACCGAGTGTCGGGATGCTTGAGCATATATTCATAAAATAGCCACGGGATATATATACCTGAAATCAGCGACAGAATCGAATAGCACCACCATGGCATTGTAATAAAATGGCTTAATACTTGCTGTGAGAGAATATTGAAATACCACGAGAGAAGGAATATAATATAATTTGCTCCCACGAGGTGATCAAGAAATTTGTATTCGTGTTCTACAAGCCACTTGGCGATGCCAATGCTCATTAAAATTCCGAAGATGGAACTGATATGTACATATCCCGTTCCATTAAAGAAATAGAATGAAACTCCCCAAATTAATCCGGTTGTGATAAATATCCAAGGGTTAGTCCACGGGAAACGGCTATCAATTGTATCAGCAAACCGGCAATACAGCACGCCTAATTCAAAGAATACGCCGTAGACGATAATATGATGAAAAGACCAGAAATCTCCGAACTCAAACGGAGCAAATTCAAGGAGTACGAAAAGCACAACCATGAAGATAAGGTAGACTGCGTCGTTGATGCGCAATTTCCGTGAAACAAGAATCCCTGCGTATGTCACCAACAGAAGAACAAAACTTGCCTGTATGAACCAGAAGAAGGGTATAACAAGCTGTTTTGTGTAGATGAATGAATTTATGAAGGAGTTTAAATCCAACGGGATATTGTCTTCTGCCATTCCGCTCATCAGTGAGCGCGGCACAAAAGTGACCAATGTAAGGACAAAGAATGGCAACAGAAGGCGTTTAACCTTCGACATTGCGAATGTTCCCCAACTCTTTGTTTTCTCACGTCGAAGAAATGATGTGTAATACATCAGGAATCCCGAGACGAACATAAAGAGCGGCATCCGTACGTTATGCAACAATGCATTTGAGAAAAATGTATATCCGTGGCGTCCGTCGGGATAAAAATACAGTGAATGGGCGAATACCACAAGGACAATTCCTAAGATCTGCAGATATGCGATGAATTTCAGAAATCCCGACGATTTTTTCTCCGTCGGGATTCCCGTCACACCCTTCATCGTATTTTTTGTATTCGTCACGGTTCTTGGTTAAATAATAGATGTTATAATCATCTAAGCCAAGTCACCTTGCCTACTTTGTTCAACTGATCCAATTCGTGTGTCTCCGGGTTATCCGGGTCATCATCGGTTGTGATTGTAACTTCGCCGGCAATTGGATCTACCGAGATATCAAAACCAACGCTGCCGGCTGCCAATTCATAGACTTTATCCCGAACATCGACATCATCGTATATCAGATATAGATATTCCCCGTCGGCGCCGGAATATACAAGACTGATAATATACCAGTCTATTTCAGGGGAATAGGCTGAATAACCGGCATGTTCCGTCTCTTTTTCGTAAGAACCGTACCATTTCGCATTTGAGGTGCATTTTACTTTTCCTTTCGGAAGAAGCTGGAATGTCTCACCCTCAATGGTGAAAGTGGCAATCGGTTTGGCTGTTGCGGCTTTAGTGCGCGTGCCTGATTTTTTTACGGCAGTTTTGCGAGTTTTCTCTGTCGTAGAGGCCGTCGTGCTGAAAACCGGGGCAACTCCTACAATCATAAGAATCGCGATTCCTAACGAAATTATTGTTCTTTGTTTCATATTATTTTGTATGATTATTTGTCGGCTTGAATGATAATTCATTCAAAATTTTCCTAATCTCTGTTACTGCAAAGTTAATATTTTATTTTAAATCGCGCAATATATGTATTATAAAAATAAAAGGGTGATAACCTCCGCGGTCGCACCCTTTTTGATAAGTTTCTACAGGTAAAAAATCTTAAGGTAAAAAAGATTACTTGATGAGCACAAAGTTACTCATATATTATTTCATTACCAAATATTTTATTAAGAAAATACAATAATATGTTGTATAACATATAATGATAGCCCAATTCTGCCATAATTACTTTCATTTTATATACAGAAATTATGATTTGGTTTTAAATTCTTGTGCGATAGTGATGAAATTATTATAGTAAGAAGAGGGTAGTAGGAGAGAGTCAGAATCTGTGTATCCGTCCGAAATATGCCGACTTGATTTTTTAAATCTTGTCGGCTTTGAAGTTGTAAGGAAGGAGTTTGATTAGTTCAACTTCTTCCATATCAGGCCTGATGTTTTCAAGGGTGTGCTTAATCCAGTCGTATGGGTTT
>JAGAUF010000113.1 GCA_017620885.1 Muribaculaceae bacterium | reverse complement strand
TTGTTTCCTTGTCCTGTTGTTCATAGATATTTACTCTGTTTTCATCAATCCGTATGGTTTCTGTCAGGAAATAAAGCCCGATATAGTCGCCGTTCAGCACCACCTCTATCGGTCGGAAACTCGGAGTCCAGGCTAACCCCATAAGTTTACCCAGTTGCAGCCCCGCGACAGTATTCTCAGTCGGCTTTAGCAACGCCCAATGTTTGTTTTCAGGCATCCCCAATATAGCGGTCTTTTTCCCTAACTTGATTTTGTAAGGTTTCTTCACTCCCTTCCATGAGGAATGTCCTCTGCCGCGTATCCGCATAGGCAACGGCTCAGCCTCCGTTCCGAGCGCCTCCACTCCTTCCGTCCCCATAGGGTCGAGCCGGTAATAGGCATTCAAATATACCTCCTTAGACACGATAGGTTCATTATTTTCAGTATCTATGTACAATACCGGCAATGTACCCGATGTAATTGTTGGCAAAAGCACAGGCGGATTGACCTGCTCAATCTCATCCGCACACGAAATAAACATCAAAAAGCCCGTCAGGCAGGATAATACTTTGATGGTTTTTAGCATTACTTTTATAGTTTTTGTGGTAAAGTTCATCTTATAGATGATCTTTACGCGCAAAGACTGCATCAACCGAGGTCCTTTTACCATGTAAATCTAAATCCCATCGGGATTGTGAACTCAAACGGCTTTTCTTGACGTATTGTCCTAATATCTGAACCGGCATTGAAATAATATCTGAACGATGGTTCAGCGTATATGCTGAATGATGGTGTGAAATGATACTGTATTCCGAGTCCACCCTCTACCGACCACTGCAAGGGAGCATTAATACGGATAAAATCCTTATTCGTGGTTCCTGATTGCGGAGAATATTCCAAAATTGATTGAGTGCCATAGACAGGAATATCCAACGCAACGCCGCCCTGACCATACAGTGAGAATCCATTATACGTGAACATCCGATAGTTGAGCTTTAACGGAACGCCTATGTAATGTATGCGCTGGATTGTTTCTTTGTGCATCAGCTCGCTTTCCGAAAGGAAGTCTGACCGCAAGAATGTGTAACGCAGCCCGGTTTCTATGCTCCAACGTGATGTAAGCGGCTTATTGAGCGACAGACCGACAACCACCGGCATATAGTGGTGTACCTTTTTCGTCACCTCGATTTCTCCGGTAGGACCTTCCACATCGGGAATGCTCGGATTCGGCGCCATGTAACGGCTCATATCATTATGTCCCGATGTGCCGGAGAAAGCTAATGATAATGACCGGTCGCTTGTTTCGGCAATTTCTTTGAACGGAATATCGTTTTCGGCAATATAATTCTCATAATCAATCTGTTGAGGAATCACACTTGTCGAATCAGCAGCAATAATGCGCTTTTCTTCCACTGTCACACTGTCTTTCGGCTCAACCGCTTCGGCAATAGCATCCTCAGATACAAGCCGTTGCGAATCATCTACATTTCTTGCTTTTAAAATTTTGTTATCCGAACCGGCATCGTTTTCAGTTATCGGGTCGACAATGTCTGTACCCGAGCTGCAGCTTGTTTCGCCAATTTTAGGAGGCTTGCTATCATTCCTGTGCCTCAAAACGCTATTCCAGATCAATAATGTCACCGCGATAATTGACAGAGCGCCGATTTCCGCCTTATACTTCGTTATAAGACGCCGCAGCATTGCCTTGGCATGCGCAAGCTGTGAAGACGACGAATGAGGAGCTATGCCGAGTAAGGCGCCGATTTCTTTGTGCGTCATCCCCTCAAGTACTGCAAGCCGGAATACCTTGCCATATCCGGTCGGAAGTTGATTGATGATAGTGTCGAGTTCTTCCCAAGTCAGTTCAGCTGTCCCATGGCTGTCATTGTCTGCGTCTTCGGAGATAGAGACTTCCGAAAGAGAAAACTTAACTCGTTTGGCTTCCTCTTTCAGGTAGCTGAGCGCAAGATTCTTCATTATCGACGTAAGCCACACTTCCACTTTCGCTGCATCCTTCAGAGAGCCTATCGAAACAAAAGCGATAAGAAATCCATCATGCATGACATCCCATACAGCATCAGAATCATGAACATAACATGCCACTACGGTCCGCATCTTGTTAAGATACGTCCGATAGAGAGCGCCGAAAGCTTCTCTATTGCCCGTTTTACATTGTTCTACAATTCGCTTTATGTCCATCGATACAAAATTATTATTAATAGACTCTCCACTCCTCAAAAGACTGCATCGACCCACTCCAAAAATTTTTACTTCACACTATTTTATCCCGCACATCCTCCCTATGCCCCGAAGTGTAAAAATCCAGTTCAAGTTAAAAATACCAATTTTCATGCCTGCTCCAGCGTATCTTTGCAATTGCCTCACGAGGCAAGAGAACGTTGAAATATACAGCACGCGCCGGCAGAAGACTGTCGGCGCGTGAACTATGCGGTAGGGCTCAGTATTTGATGAGGGAAGTGACCTCGACGTCGGATGGGAGAAGGTTGCGACCGTTGAGGGCGGTGAGCTCGATGATGAAGTTCACATAGATTTTTTTAGGATTGAGGCTCTTTACGAGATTGATCGCAGCCGCCATTGTGCCGCCTGTGGCGAGAACGTCATCGTGGATGACAACGATATCGTCCGGGGTGATGGCGTCGCGATGGATTTCGATGACGTCGGTGCCGTACTCCTTGGCGTATTCCTGACGGATAGTGTCGGCGGGGAGCTAGCCGGGCTTTCGGCAGGGGACGAAGCCTGCGCCGAGCTCGAAGGCGAGAATGGAGCCGCCGATAAAGCCGCGCGATTCGATGCCTACAACTTTAGTGACGCCCTTGTCGCGATAGAGCTGCGAAAGATCCCAGCCGATGATGTGGAGAGCGCGGGGATCCTTGAATGCGGTGGTGAGATCCTTGAAAAGAACGCCTTTTGCGGGGAAGTCCGCGACGTCGCGAATTTTTGATTTGATATATTCCATTTTGGCGATATAATAATTTGATTTTCTATTTTTTAAGTCGAAATTGTTCCACGTGGAACAATTTTATTTTTTCTTGATTTCGCTGAAAGAATTTCCGAAAAACGGAAATTCAGCGATTAAGCAGAAGGAGAAGGATGTTGACGTCGCTCGGCGAAATGCCGGGGATTCGCGATGCTTCTCCGACTGTTGCGGGACGATGTCGCTCGAGTTTCTGGCGTCCTTCGGTGGAGATTGCCTTGATGTCGGCGTAGACAATGTCTTTCGGCAGGCGGACATCTTCGAGGCGGCGCAGCTTGTCGGCGACGAGCTGCTCGCGGGCAATGTAGCCGCGGTACTTGATGAGGATTTCGGCAGCCTCGACGATTTCGTCGCGACGGTTTTCAGAGATGGAGGCGATATACGCCGCGAGTTCGGGGATATATTTTTCCAGTTTTCGGATATCGAGCTGCGGACGCTGTACAAGGTCGGTGAGTTTGGTACCCTGCCGGAGTGGCGTCGTGCCTACTTCATTCAGGAGTGCCTCGACCTGAGCGGGATGGACAGTGAGCGTGTCGGAAAGCTTGATTAGACCGTCGCGGAGGTGACGCTTCTCTTCCATGAGGCGGTAGCGTTCCTCGCTTGCGAGTCCGATGCTGTAGCCGAGAGGCGTGAGGCGCATGTCGGCATCGTCCTGACGAAGGAGTATGCGGTACTCGGCGCGGGACGTGAACATGCGGTAAGGCTCGTCGACGCCTTTGGTGATAAGGTCGTCGATAAGGACGCCAATATATGACTGGTCGCGACGCAGGGTGAACTGCTCGCGTCCGAGAGCGGCGAGCGCGGCGTTGGCGCCGGCAACAAGACCCTGCCCTGCCGCCTCCTCGTAGCCCG
>JAGAUF010000112.1 GCA_017620885.1 Muribaculaceae bacterium | reverse complement strand
GAAAATCTTAGACACGGTGGAAAAGGGATATATGATAAACGACAAAGTGCTTCGCCACGCCAAGGTGGTTGTAGGCCAATAAACAAAAATAAAGCCTCGGGACGCAAGCCCGTAAGGTGAACAAGAGAAATCATAAGGACTTATGGCAGACAACAAACGAGATTATTATGAAGTACTTGGCGTATCGCGCGACGCGTCGAATGAAGAAATCAAGAAGGCGTATCGTAAGTTAGCCATCAAATATCACCCGGACAAGAACCCGGGCGACAAGGCTGCGGAAGAGAAGTTCAAGGAAGCAGCTGAAGCCTACGATGTGTTGAGCGACGCTGAAAAGCGTTCGAAATATGACCGTTTCGGCCATTCGATGGGTCAGGCCGGTTTTGGAGGCGCAGGAGGCTTCGGTGGCGGAGGTTTCGGCGGCTTCGGCGGCGGAATGTCGATGGAGGATATTTTCGCACATTTCGGCGACATTTTCGGCGGTCATTTCAGTGGAGCGGCCGGTGGTCAGCCACGTAAACCGACCCGCAAAGGCACGGACCTTCGCATCACAGTCAAAGTGTCGCTGAAGGATGTAATGAACGGTGTCGATAAGAAGCTGAAGATTCCGCGTCTTGTGGCATGCGAACACTGCCACGGCACCGGCGCCAAAGACGGGACTGCATTGAAAACGTGCCCCACGTGTAATGGCACGGGCACCGTTTCGCACGTAGTAAACGGATTCTTCGGCCCGGAAGAACATCGCAGCGTTTGTCCGACGTGTCAGGGCAATGGAAAGATTATATCCGAAACGTGCAGCTACTGCAACGGCACGGGCGTGGTTAAGAAGGATGAGATTATCGAATTCCATATTCCGGCCGGTGTGGAAGACGGTATGGTGCTTACAATGCGCAGCAAAGGTAATGCAGCGCGAAATGGCGGTGTGAACGGTGATCTTCTCGTCGTGATTCAGGAGGAGAAGAACGATGAACTTATCCGCGACGGCAATGATCTGATCTACAATCTGATGCTCGATTTCCCGACAGCCGCATTGGGAGGCACGTCAGAGATTCCGACAGTAGAAGGACGTGCCCGCCTGAAGATAGCAGCCGGCACACAGCCCGGGAAGGTGCTTCGTCTGCGTGGCAAGGGTCTGCCGAAGATGAATTCGAGCGTGAAAGGCGACCTTTTGGTGAATGTAATGGTGTATGTGCCTGAGTCTCTTACGGCAGCCGAACAATCGGCCATCGAGAGCCTCAAAGATCAACCGAACATCACGCCGACTGAGTCTACGTCGAAGCGTATTTTCTCACGCTTGCGCCACATCTTCAACAAAGAATCCAAAGGTGAATAATTTTCTCAAACAACCATAAAAAGCGGGATTCCTGATTTGGAATCCCGCTTTTTTATGATTTATGTGCACCGGCTATGCGGCTGCTATTAAGGTGACTATCGGATTATTTGACGAGGATTTTCTTCCCGTTTATCAGATAGATTCCGGGAGCGAGGGCGTCGATCTTCTCGGCAGTCGCATCATCATCGAGAAGGATGCCGTCGAGGGTGTGGACGGTGACTTTTTCACTGCCGGAGATAATTGCGTCGACCGACATCGGGTCAAGCCAATAATTCACCTCAAACCTGTCGTTGGGCTTTCCGTTGATTTTGTAAGAGTCCTCTCCGACAATAAATTTTACGACGGTCACTTTGTCGGTTGTATAGGGTACTCGTTTGAAGACCACAACATTAGGCGTCTCGCCAATCTCGACATTGTATTTCGTTTCTACGCCACTTACTCTCAGCAGCACATCCGGGTTGCCGCCCACTGTCAGAACTACGTCGTCGGGATAAGTCATCGTAACGACGGCCAGATCAGCTATTGTAACGTGGCCCTTCGGGGGATAAAGCTCACCGACGTATGGAACATCGACAGTGAATTTCCAGCTTATTTCACGGTCCTTGTTATAGACGCCGTCCACCATTAGCTTATCAGCGGCTACCGTGACGGTGTATTGGCCGTTTGCGAGTGGCGAAACGAGGTGAATATCAACGTATTGACCTTCGTCGCTGATATATTCGATAGCCATCTCTTCCCCTTTCTCATTTTTGACAGAAACGGCATTTTCTTCGCAAATCGCCATAGTGGAATTGGGGAAATAGATAGAAATTTCATTAATTTCTTTTGTGACTATATCGCCATCAGAAGGAGTCAGCTGCATCTCATCAAAGGGGCTCGTGGTCATAGTCCACGTTTTGCGGAACTCCTTGTTGGGCAGTCCATTGACTGTCACATATCCGCCGGGAATCACCATTTCATATTTCCCGTCGGGGAAATAGAAACTATCGAGGTCAATGCAGAATCCGAGATACAAAACGGATTTCGTACCTTCTACCAAACCGAAATAATTGTCGAGGTCAGCGCCGGAGTCGGCCGAGACGTTACAGGAATCAACGGGGAGGGAAAAGCGGAGATCGGCGTCCTCGCTAAAAAGCACAGCGCTTTTCTTGCACTCCGAATTCAACGCAGCGACGTCGGATAGCTGCAACGAGACAGCCAAGTTGTATTCCCACTCGAAATTGGTCGCCGCATCGTCAGCCGGCCTAATTTTCAGAAGAATCGAATTCAAGTCGATGGAATCGACGCTTTGCGTCGGCACTTGGGCCGCGGACCAAAGAGCGCATCCGACTATTGCGGCCAATGCTAGGATAAATTTCTTCATAGACGTAATTTTTATTGGATATATTTTTTACTTCACGCCACAAAGGTAATCATTAATATTTGAATATTAAAATATTTTTCAAAAAAAATTGAACCGTGTTTGAAAATCAGTAGAACAGAGCCTAATCTGCCTCCCGGAGGAACATTATGGCGCGGTCGAGGATTGCATCCACCCCATTTGCAAGCTGATCGCTCCATGCATGGAGTGCGAATCCTTCCGTTGGCTCAATGCCGTCTTCAATGCTCTCGTCAAGGGCGTTGGAGATAGGGGAAGCCGAGAGTCGCAAGCTCCACCCTATCGGAATCTCATATGTGAACGGCATACCGCCGCCACCGCCTGTACAGGCACCAATTACCGTGACTTGCGGGAGCGATTTCATCACGGACACAAAATCATTGGCAGCGCTGAAAGTAGAACGATTACATAAGACGGCGATTTGCTTATCCCAATGGACAAAGGAATCGGAAGCAGGCTCATAGTAGAATGGGTATGGCTCGGAGAAATCTCCGTGGCCTTTGCCTGTTTTATGCCGGATGTATCCTCCGAGAGTTTTTTCTCGTATGAATCGGGCTACGAATTTGTCGATGTTGGTAAGATTGCCGCCGCCGTTGTCGCGCACGTCGATGATAAGGCCTTTGCAATTCTTAAACCAAGCGAGAATATAATCGAGCGAGGTGTCGGAGACATGATAGCTGAAAGATGGATAATAGATATATCCAATATCCCCATTGAGCACCTTGTAAATTATGCCATTTGTGGTACGGTAGTCGAAATCGAGATAATATTGCTCAAGAGTACGCATGGAGAAATCCTGAGGATAATTGCTCCACCATTCCCGATAGTAGAAAGTATTGAACCGTGAAGAGAGATTGACGTGACCGTCCTTTAGTTCGGCAAGCATATCCGACAGGAGGTCAAAAAATTCATTGACGGTCATATCGGGATTTATTCTGTCGCGGTAGCGAGAGCGTATCTCGTTCCAATCCACATCCTTCTGCTCAAAAAAGCAATAATGCTCGTCGACCATCGTCCAGAGCGCGTCGAAATTGCCGTAATAGTCGTTTTCAAACGACTCTACTTTATGACACGCAACCCCAAACAGGGAGAGTAAAAGAATAATAGCGATATGTAAATGCTTAGTAAATGGCATATATACGTTGAGTTATTGGGGATGGTTTGGATTTCTTGAGTCCAAGTCCGTGCGGAATGATGCCGATGACGAAAGCATGGGAGACGATCTGCGTATTTAAGTCGCAGACGTAGGATGAACGGACATTGAAGCGGTAGCCTACGCGCATGGCCGTTTTTCCGAAATCGAGGTCGGCCGCGAGCAAATTGTCGATGCAGAAATGATTGCCCCACCATCCGCAATGCGCAATCCCGGCATGATTTCCGAGATAGATTTCATAATAAGATTCACCGAAATGCGGCGAGAAGAAAGCTGATAATGTCGGAAGTGAAACACGGTCGGAAATGACGACGGGGAGTCTTCCGAGAGTGAGCCGCTTCGATATAGCCGCCTGCAGCGAGAGGTCGAGAGAAAATTTGGCCGACGCCGGATTATTGCCGTTTTTGGGGTTGTAGATTATTCCGGCGTCAAATCCGGCAGATGCGCCTGCCGAGAGCTGTATGTCGTAAGGGAGTTTCCACCGTCGGTTCATACCCCAATCGAATCCGGCAGAGAGGAGTAATTCCGAAGAGAGTTTTGAAGGATTGGTAACAGTTGCGAAACGGAGGTCCGCGTCAAAATCCATAACCCACCTCTGCGGATCAAAGGGCATCGCTTTACGCCATAGCCCTGACACAGCGGTGGTTGAGCCTGTATATTTCAGTGGCGAGAGATATGTATCAATAACCGAAGCCCCTCCAAATTCAAGGGCATATACGGATGTGACCGGGAGCTCGACGGGCATCTTTTTGTCACTGATTACCGTATCGCACAATTCATTTGCACGAGCCGATATGATGGCGAATACGGCAATTAAGACGGCCGAAGCATATTTTAAATTCAACAGATGTCTCATTCTTCGGCAAATAAATCGCCTTGCACAATTTTAGGAGCGGAAGTGTCTTCCTGCATCTCGGCACTTTCTGCTTCCATTTCAGCCACACTCGGTTCCTGTACCGGCTCGGGGAATCTGGTCGGTTCAAGTTCTGTCACAGCCCCCATCTCAAAGGATGTGAGGCGTTTACCTTTAGCCTTGAAACTTTTGACAGCGATAAACTCGTCTGCTTCGATTTCAAGCGGGATACGGGAGGCGTCGGCGCCGGCAAATTCCAGACGAACACGAGGATAAGGGGTATCTGTCAGCAGAATTTCGCGCGATTCAGGTTCGGAGCCGACAAACCGTTGCGGTTTGGCCGAGAGTTCAAATTTAAAACGTTTGAGGTATGGGAAACCTTGCCCGGCGTCGAAGAGAACAAGAGTCCAGACTTTCGAGGCATCAAATTTCTCGATACGCTCGATATTGTCATCAAAATGAATTTCATCGGAGAAGCCGGTGGTGTAAAATTCTCCGGTTTTTGTTATGAGGAGAATTTTATCTTCACCTTGGAAAATGCCGAGCGATGTTCCACGACCGTCGTAGTTTAAGCGAAGCACGTCGGGGTCAAACCAGACTTCGCGGCCTCCGAGTGTGCTGGCTCCTTTTTCTATCATAGTGACGGATGCGACGGGATGTTTTGTCACAAGATTGCCCAAAGCCTCTTTCCCTTTGATAGCCATTTCGGAGAAATCCACCGTCAGCTCGGCATTGCGTGGACGCCGACCTCCGGGTAGGGCTTCGTTTTTCAACGTCACGCGCACAATCTCGGCCTCGCCGTTGGGATTGACGGTAAACCATTCTATTTTACTTCCGGGCAGACCTTTTGTAATATCGTATTCCTTATCACGCGTCAGTCCGGTGATGAAGAAACGTTTTTTATAATAGAAGCCGTCTTTACCGTTGCGATAGATAACGTTATATATGGTACGTTCGTCACCTTTCTTGAATAATCCGATGTGCAGGATTTTCTTCCCGACATAGAATTTATCCTGCACCTTTACAATCTTGTATTTTCCGTCGCGATATATAATGATAACATCATCGAGGTCGGAGCAGGTAAACAGGAATTTATTGTCTTTCAGTCCTATGCCAATGAATCCACCTTCCTTGTCGAAATAGAATCGTTTGTTAGCTTCGGCGACTTTAGCGGCCTCGATAGAATCAAATCCTCTGACGACGGTTTTACGCGGATATTTCTCCCCATATTTTTCTTTGAGATGGCTGTACCATTCAATGGAATATTCCACGAGATGGGCGAGGTTATACTTCAATCTGCTGATTTCATCTTCGAGAGCAGCTATTCTCTCCTCCGCTTTAGCAACGTTGAAAGCGAGGATACGTGCCATTTTAATCTCCCAAAGCTTCAAGAGGTCATCGTGGGAAATTTCACGGAAGAATAATGGCTTGAAAGGCTTCATCAGTTCATCCACACGACCGATTGCAGCATCCATATTCTCAGCTTTTTCCACGATTTTATCCTTGTACATCCGCTCTTGAATAAAGATTTTTTCGAGCGATGCAAGGAGTCTTGCTTCCTGAGCCTCACCGAGACGGATTTCAAGCTCTTGGCGGTGTAATTCCTGAGTGTGGTCGACGGAGAAACGCAGCAATTCGCTGACAGTGAGGAATCGCGGTTTCTTATCCATTATGACGCAGCAATTTGGCGATATGCTCACTTCGCAGTCGGTAAAAGCATATAGGGCGTCGATTGCCTTATCGGAAGAGGTGCCGGGGGCAAGATGGACGAGGATTTCTGCCGTCGCGGAGGTGTTGTTGTCCACACGCCGGATTTTGATTTTCCCTTTTTCCATTGCACCCAGAATGGACTTGATTATCGTTTCGGTATTTTTACCGTAGGGGATTTCAGTGATAGCGAGAGTCTTATTGTCTACCTTTTCGATTTTTGCTCTTACCTTCACTACACCGCCACGCACACCGTCATTATATCTTGTCACGTCCATCAGTCCTCCCGTCTGGAAATCGGGGATTAGCTGAAACGGCTCGTTCTTAAGGTATGCGATTGCAGCATCGATGATTTCATTGAAATTATGCGGCAATATTTTTGAAGAGAGGCCGACAGCAATACCTTCGACCCCTTGCGCCAAAAGCAGAGGGAATTTGACGGGGAGGGTGACCGGCTCGCGCTTACGGCCGTCGTAAGAGAGCGTCCATTGAGTGATTTTAGGATTGAACACAGTCTCAAGAGCGAATTCTGACAGACGGGCCTCGATATAACGCGGAGCCGCGGCATCGTCACCGGTGAGAATATTACCCCAGTTACCCTGAGTGTCTATAAGCAGATCTTTCTGACCGAGTTGTACGAGCGCACCACCGATTGAAGCATCACCGTGGGGATGGTATTGCATCGTATTGCCGACAATATTCGCCACTTTGTTGAAACGGCCGTCGTCGATAGTCTGCATTGAATGTAAGATGCGCCTCTGCACCGGTTTGAGTCCGTCGTCGATATGTGGCACGGCGCGTTCAAGGATAACGTAACTGGCATATTCAAGATACCAGTCGCGGAACATACCGGCAAGGATAGTCTGCTTGTCACCCTCTACCGCCGGGATAAACTCCGGCGAAGCCGGGCTGTCGCCATCGGCGTGGGCATCAATGTCATTATCGGGAGCTTTATCGTAATCTTCATTCAAAAAATCGTCTTCTGTGTCCATCTGCGATGTAAATTAGCGTGTAAAGTTAGTAATAAAAAGCGACATACGCAAGTGCATGAGGCGTCATCATTATTTTATTGAGAGGCAGAGGATTATAAAAATAACGAAAATTTAAGAGAAAAAAAGTTGTGGAAATCTTCCGTTATATCGCGCATTATTCTTAATTTTGCCCAAATTTCGAAAATACGATTATGGCAAAAGAAAAATTTACTATCCAGTACATTCTTAAAAGCATCCCCGAGGCGCTGCTCTGGTCGTTTATTTCCGACGATGCAGGATTGTCGATGTGGTTCGCCGACAAGGTGACACATACCGGTATGAAGCATGAATTTTATTGGGACGGGTCGTCCGAATCGGCTGTGATAACTGATTATGAGGAAAACCATTACGTCAGATTTCATCGCGATGACGACGAGCCGGGAGAGTATTGGGAGCTTCGCATATCCGTCGATGAGCTCACCGACGAGACTGTTTTGACAGTGACCGATTTCGGAGATCCGGACGAGGTGCAAGACGACATGGAATTATGGAATTCTCAAATAGAGATACTCAAGGAACGTCTCGGATGTAGATGAGAATAATCAAACGCCTGCACATATTTGTCCTAAGGAGCTTTCTTCCGCTTTTCGCGATGACATTTTTCATCGTACTCTTCATCGTGCTGATGCAATTCCTTTGGAAATACATCGACGATCTGGTGGGAAAAGGTCTTTCGATAGATGTATTAGGCGAATTATTCTTTTATGCGGCGGTCTCGATGGTTCCGATGGCTCTACCGCTGTCGATTTTGCTTGCCTCACTTATGACGTTTGGCAATTTCGGCGAGAAATTCGAGCTGACGGCGATGAAGGCTTCCGGCATTTCACTGGTGCGAGTTATGGCACCGCTCATCATCTTTATCAGCGCCATCTCCGTCGGCGCCTTTTTTTTCCAGAACGATGTGCTTCCGAAAGCACAGGTAAAGATGTGGACACTGCTCTTCTCCATGCGGCAGAAATCTCCCGAAGTAGAGATTCCTCAGGGCGTCTTCTATGATCAGATACCGAACTATTCCCTCTTTGTCAAATCGAAGAATCAAGAGACCGGAATGCTCTACGGCACAATGATATATGACGTGCATGAAGGGGGCGACAATTCCACTATTCTGATGGCTGACTCTGCGCAATTGGCCTTCACGCCCGATATGAAATACCTCTATCTGCACCTATATAATGGAGAGCAATTCGAGAATCTTCGCGAACAACGAACTCCGGGACAGAACGTTCCTTTCCGCCGTGAAACATTCTTCGATAAGCAGATACTTATCCCCTTCGACGCAAATTTCAACCGTCTGGACGAACAGGGGATGCGCAAACAATATGTGGGTAAAAACATCACTGAGCTTCGGCAGACCATCGACTCCGTGGGCTGCAAGGTAGACTCCATAGGACGTGTGAACGCCACGGCGCTCAGTCGTGAGATGGCGCAGCAGTTTGGTGAAAGCAAGAAAAGTAAGGCGAATAAGGATGCCGTGACAATGGCATTTGACACTCTTCTGCAACGCGAAGACGTGACAACTCGTTCGATGATATATGAGACTGCGGCGTCACGTGCCCGCGGCGAGTATCAGAATTATGAGTTCCGCTCTACCATATATAAGGATGAAACGCGCGTGATGCGTCGCCACCAGATTGAGCTGATGAAGAAATTCACCCTCTCAGTTGCCTGTCTGGTCTTCTTCTTTATTGGCGCGCCTCTTGGCGCCATCATACGAAAGGGTGGTATCGGAACGCCTTTGGTCATCTCGGTTTTCCTCTTCGTGATATATTATATAGTCGACAATACCGGCTACAAGATGGCACGCGACGGCGTTTGGGCTGTTTGGTTCGGTATGTGGCTCTCTACAATGGTGCTTGCGCCATTGGGCGTGTACGTTACCTATAAGGCAATGAACGATTCCGCAGTGTTTGACAAGGATGCATGGATACGCTTCATCAACCGTCTGACACGTCGTAGCGACAAGGAACGCAAGGTAAGCTATAAGGAAGTTATCTTCAATGAAATTTCCGTACCCGTTGCCATCGAGCGATTCCTCTCCATACGGGAAGAGGCTCTTTCGATTCGGGAAATGTTCTCACGTCCATGCGGCTATTCTGACTATTTTACCACTGCTTTGGATACGGACGCGCTCACCGTTCTTTCTCATACTCTCGACGACACGATTGAATATATGGCCGATTGTCCTGACAAAGAAGCTGTCGGAATACTTCATAAATTCCCGATTTTCCGAGCGAAATACCTCTATTCTCCTGCCTGCAAGAAATGGCTTGGCAAGACGCTGAAATACATTTTCCCAATCGGAGTCTGCGTATGGCTTGCGGGAAAACAGCAACGTAAAGAACTTGTCAGGAATCTTGACAATACAGCCAACCTCTGTAATGAAGTAGTTTCTCGTCTTGAGAAAGTGTGATACAGCAATCCTCTATCCTGAATTTAACACAAAAAGAAGCCGCTCTCACGAGTGACTTCTTTTTGGTTAATAAGATTTACTCATTAAACTTAAACTTAAATGAACAAAAATTATCTTCTTTCACCTTTAAAACATTCAAATTACGATATAGTTTTAAATCTTGATAATTTTAACATTCATTTACAAAGTTTATAATTCCCTATTTAGTTCTTAATATCTCTCTTTCAATTCGTTAAGTTTCTTTGTTATTTCAGCTTGTTGCTGTTCGAGCTGATTTATCAATGAAGCTCGTATTCTCGTCTCGGCCGCATCGAGTTCACCAATCAAAGACTGAATCTCATTTTTGAAATAATCAAAATCGGAATTCTTCAGGCTGCGCGCGTTGCGTATCTCAGAACGGAGCTTTTCAATCGCTTGGGCGATAAATTCCGCAGGATTCTGTTCGCGCTTGCGTTTAGCCATACGCGATTGCCAGTTGATAAGCGAATTATACTGCCGCTCCTGATCCTTAGCCATAAATCGCTCCTTCATACGTTCGCTTTTACCTTTAAGATACAGCGGCATTAATTGATTAATCGTTTCTTGTTTCCCCATATTTCTTAATTTAATTCGCCACAAAAGTAGTAAATATTTTGAAAATTACAAAGTAATTTTGATTAATTTGTGAAATTTCGCACACGTATGTCTCATAATAAGCCTCACAATGTCCTTTAAATCAATATCGTTTATATCGCGGCTTCAGAGCGAGAAAAGAATAAGATGGTCAAAAATAGCAAATTTGATTGCAAAAATTTGAAGTAAAAAAAGGTTGAAATATATTTGGAAATTGCCAGATTTTTTTGTAATTTTGTGCTTTGGAGTCTGTTCTGCAAAAGAAACTGAGCCATACAGAAGCAATATTGCCCTGTATATCAGCAGCTTGCAGTTCCGACGCGTTAATTGTGTATGCAAGCGCGAACTGCATAAAAATCGCAAAAGAGCGTTTGCGGAGTGGGTTATTAGACAAAACTTATAAAAGGAATATGTATAGAGACAAGACATGCGGTGAGCTTCGTCTGTCGGACGCCGGCAAGCACGTGACACTTTCCGGCTGGGTGCAACGCACTCGTAAGCTCGGCGGTATGACGTTTGTTGCCCTCAGGGACAGATATGGCATAACTCAGGTAGTATTTAATCAGGAAAAGGACGGCGCACTCTTTGACGCGGCCAATGCTTTAGGACGCGAATACGTCGTGCAGATGACGGGAATCGTAGCCGAACGCGAGAGCAAAAACAGCAATATGCCCACGGGCGAGATAGAAATTATCGCCGACGGGATTAAAGTGCTGAATAAAAGCGAAGTACCTCCGTTTACCATCGAAGACGACACTGACGGAGGGGATGACCTTCGTATGAAATTCCGCTATCTTGATCTCCGCAGAAATTGCGTGAAGAAGAACCTTGAGTTGCGTCATAGAATGGCATTTGAGATACGCCGCTATCTGGACTCTAAAGGATTTCTTGAGATTGAAACGCCGATATTGGTAAAATCCACACCGGAGGGAGCACGCGATTTTGTCGTGCCTTCGCGTATGAATCCCGGCGAGTTTTATGCTCTTCCTCAGAGCCCGCAGCTTTTCAAGCAGCTCCTTATGGTGAGCGGTTACGACCGTTATTTCCAGATTGCAAAATGTTTCCGCGACGAGGATCTTCGCGCAGACCGCCAGCCGGAGTTCACTCAGATCGACTGCGAGATGAGCTTCGTGGAGCAGGAGGATGTAATCGAGATGTTTGAGGGACTCGTCAAGCATATATTCAAATATGTAAAGAACATCGACTTCACCGAGCCGTTCCAGCGTATGACGTGGAATGACGCTATGCGACTCTACGGCAGCGACAAGCCTGACCTGCGTTTCGGCATGCAGTTTGTCGAGCTGACCGACCTTGTGAAAGGGAAAGGCTTCAGTGTGATGGACAATGCCGAGCTTACCGTGGGCATCTGCGCTCCCGGTTGTGCCGACTATACACGCAAGCAGCTCGATCAGCTGACAGATTTTGTTAAACGCCCGCAGACGGGAGCCAAAGGGCTCGTTTGGGTGAAGATCGAGCCGGACGGTTCCATCAAGAGCACAGTCGGCAAATTCTTCAGTGAAGATGAGCTGAAAGATTGGGCCAAACGAATGAACGCCAATCCCGGCGACCTCCTGCTGATTATGAGCGGAGACAAGATGAAAGTGCGCAAACAGCTTTGCGATCTTCGCCTTGAAATGGGCGAGCGTCTCGGTCTGCGCGACAAGAATGTGTTCGCACCTCTTTGGGTGATTGATTTCCCGTTGTTTGAATGGGATGAGGAAACGCAACGCTATTATGCGATGCATCATCCTTTCACGTCGCCAAATCCGGAGGATATTCCTCTGCTTGACAGCGATACGGGAAATGTTCGCGCCACAGCCTACGACATCGTGGTAAACGGCACTGAGTTGGGAGGCGGTTCAATCCGTATCCACGACTCGAAACTTCAGGACAAGATGTTTGAACTACTTGGCTTCACGCCGGAACGTGCCCACGAGCAATTCGGTTTCCTTATGAACGCGTTCAAATATGGTGCGCCCCCTCACGGAGGCCTCGCGCTTGGCTTCGACCGTTTCGTCTCCATACTTGCCGGTCTTGACACTATACGCGACGTCATAGCTTTCCCGAAGAACAATTCCGGACGTGACGTAATGAACGAATCCCCATCGCCCATCGACGATTCTCAGCTTGAGGAGCTCAACCTTACCGTGACGCTGCCTAAAGAAAAATGAAAATAAAATTTCCGTCATCGGCCAGTAACCATGGAAAGGCCGGAGCGGAATTAAGAAATAAAAGAATAGCTTGACAGGGATGATAAAAGTAAGTGATATTGCTCAGGCGCTTGAAGCGTTTGCCCCCATGGAGCTACAAGAATCATACGACAACGCAGGCCTACAGGTCGGCAATCCCGATATGCCGGTCACAGCTGCTCTCCTTTGCCTTGACGTGACTGAAGAGATGATTGACGAAGCTATTGCCCGCAAATGCAATATGATCATCTCTCACCATCCGCTCCTTTTCAAAGGGCTTAAGCACATCACTGGCGATACCTATATCGAACGCATCGTAATTCGTGCGATACGAGAGAACATCGCCATCTATTCCGCCCACACTAATTTGGACAGCACTTTCGAGGGTGTCAGCTATGAGATAGCGCACTCGCTTTCGCTGAGAAACGTTGAAGTGCTCTGTCCGAATAAGGAGAATCCCAAGACGGGGCTTGGCATCATCGGCGACATCGAGCCGACACCGAAGTTGGAATTTCTACGTAAGATACGCGATGAATTCAATGTGCGAAGTCTGCGATTCAGCGCTCAGTCTCCTCAGATTGTCATCCGCAAGGTGGCTCTCTGCGGTGGTGCCGGCGCCGATTTCATCGAGGAGGCCGTGCATCGCGGAGCCGACTGCTACATAACGGGCGATTTGAAATATCACGATTTCACCACATGGGGCACCGACATCCTGTTGGCCGATCTCGGACATTTCGAGAGTGAACTCATATCGCGAAAAATTTTCGCACGCGTTCTCAATAAGAAATTCCCTGATTTTGTGACATGGATTACGGAAAGCGAAAAAAGCCCTGTCAGTTATATCTGACATTACATCTATATTGAATACTCAAAGAATAAGAATAAAATAACTAACAAACAATGGCTGAAAAGAAGCAAGACAAAGAGAGAAGCATCGAAGAACGCCTCAAAGCGCTCTATACCCTCCAGACCTATCTTTCTGAGATCGACCGCATCAAATTCCTTCGCGGCGAGCTTCCGCACGAGGTGAAAGACCTCGACGACGAAATTATCCGCTTCGAGACGCGCGTCAAGAAACATTCTGACGAAATCGCCGCCCTCAAGGAGCTGATAAACAAGAAAAACGGAGAGATAGCCGAACATCAGCAAAAGATAGCCAAATACGAAGAGCAGATCAATAACGTAAGAAATAACCGTGAGTATGCTTTTCTGGAGAAGGAGAAAGAATATGAGTCTCTTGAGATAGAACTTGCGGAGAAAAATATTCGCGACGCCAAAGCCAAAATAGAACAGAAGGAGGAGGAAATACAAAGGGCTCTCGAAGAAAAAAGCGACAACGAGCATATCCTTGAAGAAAAGAAAAAGGAACTGTCAGAAATTGTATCTGAGACTCGTGAACAGGAGGAGCAGATTATGGAAAAGGCTAAGGAAGTCGAAGCCATAATTGACGAAAGAACCCTGAAAGCCTTCAAACGTATACGCAAAAACGCACGCAATGGTCTCGGCATCGTCACAGTACAGCGTAACGCCTGCGGAGGATGCTTCAACCGCGTTCCGCCTCAGCGTCAGCTCGAAATCAAGATGCACAAGAAGGTGATTGTGTGCGAATATTGTGGCCGTATTATGATAGATGCTAAATTGGCTGGTATCGAAGAACCGAATCAGGAGGCCCCCGCTAAGAAACGTACTCGCAAGAGCTCAAAGAAATCCGCCGAGTGAAACATTAATCGGTGTTTTTAGAGTCGGTTCGACAATTAATGTTAAATCGGCTCGCAATTGATATTGAGATAAATTATGGGTGTATCAATCTTTGATATGCCCATTTTTTAGTATCCGTCCGAAATATGCCGACTTGAACGTAGCGTTTTTGATTGCGAACTTTGTAATCAAAAAACGCTATGTTTAATTTGAATGAAAGCAACCGTATCGTAATGGCTCAACATCCGACAGATATGCGTATGGG
>JAGAUF010000111.1 GCA_017620885.1 Muribaculaceae bacterium | reverse complement strand
TAACGTGGAGTCTGATCTATGACGAGGACTTTACATCGGAGGGCGAATGGTCCCAAAACTGGGATACTGCAGGATTTACTGAGGTAACCGAAGAAGGCCTCCGCTTCGGATCTAATAAGCAAAATGGTATTCTGATTTCACCCGCTTTCGACCTTGAGGGGAATGAAGAAGTTACGGTATCATTCACTGCCAAGACATACGGCAACGACATTTCGTCGATTGTGATAAGTGTGCTTGACGAAAAAAACAACGAACTCGACTCTGAAACAATATCATTGACTTCAAGTTATACTCCGTATAGCGTGGTGCTCGCCGCTCCGACGACTGAAAATGTCACCGTATGGTTCCAGACCGAAGAGAAACGTGCACGTTTTTACTTGAAAAATGCCCAAATCTATGCCGGAGATGCCTCTGAAGAAATCAGTAAGGCACTTGCCAACGGAACGCGTGTTTCTACTCCTGAAGATTTAATGGAATTCATAGTCAAAGGCGCGAACAGCTATAAAGTGGAAGGACTTAAGGCCGGTCTTACCTACGATTACCGCTTACGCACATTGAGTCCGGACGAAACGGCTTTCAATCACAGTGCGTGGACGGCCACACAAAGTTTCGACCTCAGCACATTCAACGCTATAAGACTCCCAATGCTCAATCCTAACGACGAGTCGGAAGCACGTTATTTCAACCTTCAGGGTTATCCTGTGGTCAAACCGCTCGTGCCCGGCATTTATATCCGATGTCAGGGAAACAGAACTGACAAAATTGTGATTAAATAACGCAATTCTTTAAGGAACACTATCTGTCCAGTTTAGAGATAAACCAATTAGCGCCTCGTTTGTTTTTAAGACAAACGGGGCGTATTTTTATTAAATTTAAGTTTGGCACGATATTTGTTAAGACTCCGAATATAACTATAAAACACAAAGAAACTATAAAACACACTAATATATGAACTTTAATAATTTCACTATCAAATCGCAGGAAGTGATTCAGAAGGCGATCGAATTCACCCGTTCGGCAGGGCAGCAGAAGATTGAGCCTGTTCACATCCTGAAAGCTATCTTCAACGAAAGCGAAACCATAGTGCATTTCATTTTCCAGAAGCTTGGTGCAAACATCAATGCCGTAGTGTCCGGAATCGAGACTGTCATTTCCACTCTGCCGAAAGTGAGCGGAAGTGATGTAATGCTTAGCCGTGAGAGTAATGAGGCTATGCAAAAAGCAATAGATTTCTCCAAGTCGGAGGGCGACGAATACGTATCGGTAGAATCAATGCTGATGGGTATTCTACGTACAAATTGCAAGGCTTCGCAGCTTCTGAAAGACGCAGGAATTACCGAGAAAGGTCTGAAACAGGCCATTGAGGAATTGCGCAAAGGACAGAAAGTAACCGATCAAAGCGCTGAAGAAACATATCAGGCACTCAGCAAATATGCTGTCAATCTTAACGATCGTGCGCGCAGCGGAAAACTTGACCCCGTGATCGGCCGTGACGAGGAGATTCGTCGCGTACTTCAGATTCTTTCACGCCGTACGAAGAACAATCCGATGCTTGTCGGCGAACCGGGAACCGGCAAGACCGCGATTGCCGAAGGTTGGGCCCATCGTATCGTGCGCGGAGACGTGCCGGAGAATCTTAAGACCAAACAGATTTATTCTCTCGATATGGGAGCTTTGGTAGCCGGCGCAAAATACAAAGGCGAATTTGAAGAACGACTTAAAGCCATTGTCAATGAAGTTACAAAAAGCGACGGCGAAATAATCCTCTTCATCGATGAGATTCATACCCTCGTGGGCGCAGGCAAAGGTGAAGGCGCTATGGATGCCGCCAACATCCTGAAACCGGCACTGGCTCGTGGAGAACTTCGTTCAATCGGTGCTACGACGCTCGACGAATATCAGAAATATTTTGAGAAAGATAAGGCGCTGGAACGTCGATTCCAGAAGGTGATGGTGGATGAACCGGACGAACTGTCGGCCATTTCCATTCTCCGCGGACTTAAAGAACGATATGAAAACCACCATAAGGTGCGTATTATGGACGAGGCTATCATCGCCGCCGTTCAACTTTCCGTAAGATACATCACCGACCGTTTCCTCCCCGATAAGGCTATCGACCTTATTGACGAGGCTGCAGCTAAGCTTAGACTGGAAATGGACTCTATGCCTCAGGCACTTGACGAAGCATCGCGCAAGATCAAACAGCTCGAAATAGAACGTGAGGCTCTGAAGCGCGAAGATAACAAGTACAGACTCAAAGAGATTGACGAGGATCTTGCCAATCTGCGTGAGGAGGAGAAAGCTCTTAAAGCCAAATGGAGCGCCGAGAAGACGGAAATCAATAAGATTCAGCAGAACAAGATCGACATTGAGCAGCTGAAACATGATGCTGAACGTGCCGAGCGCGAAGGTGATTATGCCAAAGTTGCCGAAATCCGCTACTCTCTCATCAAGCAGAAAGAGGACGAAAACAAAGAGATTCAAGATCGCCTCAAGACTCTTCAGGGCGAGCGTGCCATGATCAAGGAAGAGGTAGATGCTGAAGACATAGCCGAAATCGTAAGTCGGTGGACAGGAATTCCGGTAAAGAAAATGGCTCAGAGCGAAAAGGAGAAACTCCTGCATCTCGAAGAAGAACTTCACCGCCGCGTAGTCGGTCAGGACGATGCCATCCGTGCCGTCTCCGACGCAGTGCGCCGTTCACGTGCCGGCCTTAATGACCCGCGTCGTCCTATCGGTTCATTCATATTCCTCGGCACGACGGGCGTCGGCAAAACGGAGCTCGCCAAGGCGCTTGCAGAATATCTTTTCGACGACGAGGATATGATGACGCGTATCGATATGAGTGAGTATATGGAGAAACACTCCGTCAGCCGTCTCGTAGGAGCGCCTCCGGGATACGTCGGATATGAGGAAGGTGGTCAGCTGACCGAGGCCGTTCGCCGCAAACCATATAGCGTTGTCCTCTTCGATGAGATTGAGAAAGCCAATCCGGACGTATTCAACATCCTTCTTCAGGTGCTTGACGATGGCCGCCTTACCGACAATAAGGGGCGTTTCATCAATTTCAAGAATACGATCATCATTATGACCTCCAATATGGGTTCGCCTCTTATCCGCGAGAATTTCTCCAAGATTACGAAGGAGAACCGTGAAGAAACTATCGAAAAGACCAAACAGGATGTGCTCGAACTGCTTAAGCAAACAATTCGTCCCGAATTCCTCAATCGTATCGATGAGATCGTAATGTTCTCGCCGCTCGACAAGAATGAAATTCAGGAGATTGTAGACCTTCAGGTGAAGAGCGTTCAGAAGATGTTGGCATCCAACGGCGTCTCGCTGACGATTACGAAGCCTGCGCTTGAACTACTTGCTGAAGACGGCTACGATCCGGAGTTCGGTGCCCGACCCGTCAAGCGTACCATTCAGCGTATGGTACTTAATCAGCTCTCAAAAGACATTCTGGCTCAGAAAGTAGACCGCGAGCATCCCATCGTCATTGACCGCGACGGCGATGACCTCGTCTTCAAAAACTAAAAGCCGCTCGATGCTCCATAAGCATAGAAGCAACTATCAAGGTAAAATCAATTTGAGATCAAGGCAAGATTAAGGTAAAATCAAGGTAAGATAAAAGGTGAGATCAATATCAGGTCTCACCTTTGTTATTTTCGTAAAGAGTTAGGGATTGGTTAGGATTTGAGGAGGTGCATTTCGCAGTGGGTGCAGTCGAAGTTGAGGCCGTAGACGTTGCCTGCGCTGCGGAGCGTCAGTGGCAGACGGGGTTTGCCGCCGCGTTTGAGGCACTGCCCCATTTCACGAAGGATGCAATGGCGCGTTGTCATCAACACAGTGCCGGCCTTGGCGCTTGATCTTCCGCTGACTTCCATTGCCGGCTCAATATCCTTGACCCCGTGTTCAGCGTAGAAACGGGATGCGAGATGATTGCTGACGTTGTCGGCGAAGATAAGATGTGCATCGTGATATTGCGCACTGTTTTCCGGGCGGCGTAATTTAAGCGGATATGTTATCCTGTTGGCAGCATCAAGACGCTCGGTGAGTTCACGGCGCAAGGCGACGAGCTTTGATACGGGGATGAAGAGATTTTCGGGAAGCGTACAGCTGAATTTATCGAGGCGATATATTGTTGAGCCAAGTTTGTCAAAAGGCGCGCGGAAATCCTGAGGCTTATTGGCTTTCTCGGTCTCGAAATCCACCGGGAGCGTCACGCTGTTGCCGCGCTCATCCTCGGCGCTGACGCATGCAGGCGTGAGAACGATTTTCACCCCTATTCTGCGCTCAGCCGTTTTGCCGGCGAGAAGTTTTTCCCAATCTTTATCATACGTGAGGCGCAGTTGCGTCCCTTTCGGGATAGTGATTCCGGCAGACGTCCGGAGCGATCCGTCACGGTTTAATCCGTTTACGAAAGCTCCGGTGTATTCACCTTTCTTGTCGAAGAATGAGATGCCGTCACCATTCTTCAGCGCGCGAAAATCCGTCACCTCCACACCCTGCGACTTTGGCGTATCGGGCGAAGAAATGGCAGCCGGGCGCCTATTATGTAGAAAATAATCAGTGAATCCACGGTTGAAACTTCTCCGCAGATCAGGCGTAAACTTAAGAGTCGTTTCGCCTACGGATGCACGGCAATATTCGTCGGGATGAAGTTCAATCTCTTTGTCGATCAACCGACGATAATAGGCCGTGACATTCTTGACATAGCCGACATCCTTGAGCCGACCTTCTATCTTGAAAGAGCTGACGCCCGCACTGAGCATCTCGCCAACAGAGCGGGACGCGTTAAAATCGCGAAGGGAAAGAAGATGTTTATTGCGGGCAAGTGTTTTGCCGTCGGCATCGGTGAGCGTAAACGGCAGACGGCATATCTGGCTGCACTCACCACGGTTGGCGCTTCGGCCGTTTGTCGCAAACGAAGCATGGCATCGTCCGCTATAACTGACGCAGAGGGCTCCGTGGACAAAACATTCCACAGGGACTCTGACACTCTTACAGATCTCCCCTATTTCAGTCAATGTCAATTCCCTTGCAAGAACGATCTGCGAGAATCCTACGTCTTGAAGAAAACGGGCTTTCGCCACTGTTCGCGTATCACATTGGGTGCTGGCATGAAGCTCCACAGGGGGCAGATTCATTCTCAGCAGCCCCATATCCTGCACGATAAGCGCATCTACACCGGCGCGATATAGATCCCAGACAAGAGCCTCTACCCCGGCGATTTCATTATCGTAGACGAGGGTATTGACTGTAACGTAAACTCGTGCGCGAAATTGATGAGCAAACTCTACCAAAGCCTTGATATCGTCGACAGCATTGGCGGCCGATTTGCGGGCGCCGTGAGACGACGCTCCGATATATACGGCGTCCGCACCGTGAAGGATAGCCTCGCGTGCTGTCGCCACGTCTTTGGCCGGAGCGAGCAATTCAATTTTGCGCATAAGAACGGTTTAATCGCGTTTAAGTTCCTGCCCCTCGTAGAAATTGATGAAGGCTTTATTGACGAGGCGATTGCCACCGGGAGTCGGGAAATCTCCGCTGAAATACCAGTCGCCGGGATGATTCGGAATGGCCTTATGCGTGCCTTCGATGCTCTGATAGATGATTTCCACTTCAGCTTTTGTGTCGACAGGAGTTAGCATTTTGGCAATTTGCCGACTCAATTCATCCTGCGAGAAGGGTGCGTAAATCTCTTTGACATAATTGACTATCTGCTCCTTAGGCAGATTCTCCTGTTCTTTGCATTTGCGATATACTTCATCAATCAAATCCTGTCTGCCCGTATCGCGCAAAAGTTGCATTGCAGCCCGGAATGCAATAAACTCACCCATGCGGCTCATATCGATGCCATAGCAGTCGGGGAAACGTACCTGCGGCGAACTTGAAACGATAACGATTTTTTTCGGATTAAGACGATCAAGGATACGTATGATGGACTGTTTCAGCGTTGTGCCACGTACGATGCTGTCGTCGATTACCACGAGATTGTCTATTCCCTCATTTATAGTGCCGTACGTAATATCATAAACGTGTGCGGCGAGATCGTCACGACTCTCGCCTTCCGCGATAAAGGTGCGCAGTTTGATATCCTTGATAGCCACCTTCTCTCGACGAACACGATGCTTGAGTACACTATCAATTTTCTCCTCCGTAAGTTCCCCTTTGGCTGCGAGTTGCTGCAAATCGGCTATCTTTTGCTTAATCAACAACTTCTCAAGCTCTTCTGTCAGACCATAGAAAGCCACTTCAGCCGTATTGGGGATGAAAGAGAGAACCGTATGATCAAGATCGTAATCTACTGCTTCAAGCACTGCGGGAGCGAGTTCTTTACCGAGATTTTTACGCTCAATATAAATATCCTTGTCGCTTCCGCGAGAGAAATAGATACGTTCAAACGAGCAACGTTTATTTTCCTGCTCGGGAAGAATCTGCTCTATGCGGAGAGAACCGTCGCGATCTACTATGATTGATGATCCGGGAGTCATCTCTTTTACCTGATTGGCTTTGAGATTGAAAGCTGTCTGAATAACCGGACGCTCGGAAGCAATTACTACCACTTCATCATCGGCGTAATAGAATGCCGGGCGTATACCTTTCGGATCGCGCATAGCGAAGAGGTCGCCGTTGCCGATGATACCGCAGATAACGTAGCCTCCGTCCCATTTAGGAGAGCAACGGTTCAACACATTAGCAACGTTAATGTCGCGTGCTATGGCCGCCGCAAGTTCAAGGCCTTTGAGATTTTGCTTTTTGTGTATTTCAAAAAGGCGTTCATTTTCCCGGTCAAGGGCATGGCCCATCTGCTCAAGAAGGATAAATGTGTCGGCGTATAGACGGGGATGCTGTCCGCTGGCGGTTATTTCAGCAAAAATCTCGTCGACATTGGTCATATTGAAATTGCCACAGAGAAGCATATTGCGCGCAGTCCAATTGTTACGGCGCATAAATGGATGAACGAAACTGATGCCGCTGCGTCCCGTCGTGCTGTATCTCAGATGGCCCATATAACATTCGCCAATGAAAGGCGTCTGGCGCTCCGGATCATCGACAGATGCGTCAATTTCTTTACGAACTGACGCAAATACTTTCTGTATTGCGTCGGATCCTTCAGCACGCTCACGGAAGATATACTCACGACCGGGAGCCACGTCGAGCTTGACGGCACCGATACCGGCGCCCTCCTGTCCACGGTTATGCTCCTTCTCCATCATCAGATAGAGCTTGTTGAGTCCATAAAGCTCCGAGCCGTATTTTTCCTTGTAATAGCTAAGAGGCTTCAAAAGGCGCACCATTGCGACGCCACATTCATGCTTGATGAGTTCCACTTTCCTAAATCTTTATTTTATTAATTTCATCAAAGAAGAATTGTGTCTCTTCTTTATGTATATTTTATTATTGTCAATAATTTTACTTCTCATTTCTTCATCAGGCGGTCAAGGTTCCGCTTGTCTTCCCGCTCGCGAATTGCCTGTCGCTTGTCGTATTGCTTCTTTCCTCGCGCCACTCCGATAACCAATTTGGCGAGTCCCTTATCATTGATGAAGAGACGCAAAGGTACAATCGTATAGCCGGGATCGGATGAATCCTTCTCCAACTTGCGAATCTCCCGCTCCGTCAGCAGCAGTTTACGGTCGCGTCTCGCTACGTGATTATTGTATGAGCCGTAGAAATATTCAGCCACATACATCCCTTTGACCCATACTTCTCCATTCTCAACGAGACAATATGTGTCAGAGAGAGAGGCTTTGCCTGCGCGTATTGACTTGATCTCGGTACCGGTCAAGACAATGCCGGCTGTATAGCGGTCTGTGATCTCATAATCAAACGTCGCCCGCCTGTTTTTTATATTTACATCCGATGCTTTCATAATTGTTCTAAATTTACGCCACAGGAGTAATTGCCTCAAAAAGATAATATATGCAAGACGGAATGGCAATAGAAAGAATGGCGACCGTCCATGCCACAGTCTGCTCTTTCGACTCTTTCAGACGCAGGAAGCGTACGCCCCTCAGCGTAAGATATATAGAGTAAAGAGGCAAAAACACAATCACAGGCTCCAACGGAGGAAATATCTGCGCTATGATGAAGAATAATGCCAACGTCGACATAATATACATCAACCAGCTTCTTCCATAGAATCCGTCAAGCTTCTCGGAAGCATCGCCACGAAGCACCATTCGGCTCAATGCCATCGTAAGGAAATATCCGATGAAAAATGAAATGAAGACTCCTACCGCATCAATGAGCATTTGCGTCAAAGTGCAGGCAGAATCATAAAATTTCCCCATAAACACACTGACCGATGCGAGCGCCAGCATAGGATAAAAACAGCCGGAAGCTACTTGCTCGGGGCGCAGAGTGCTGTTTTTCAAACTTTTCCATCCCTTCAATGGGGAGATAAACAGCTTGATGAAAAGAGAAAATGGCGATGCGCCCGAACCTTTCGGACGCTTCTCCGGTTCTTCTTCATCCTCATATATATATTCGGCGATGTCGTCAATATCACCTCTCTCCTCTTCATCATCGGAATTGCCCTGCGAATTGACCGAGACAAGAAGGCGACATTGTCCATACAGTCCCTCTTTATCAAATAAGAAACCGCTGTTAAAATATTTATCGACCATACTCAAACAATTCATCATCAGACATTTATCCTTATGGACATCCTATAAAATCAGCTAAACAAACCGTTTTATCGAAATTGTCCACCCATAATACAGCATCTCCTGCTATAGAAAAATAAAGTGCAAAATTAATAAATCCTGCCGACATCTCGGCTATCCTCTCCCCTCTTTTTCGTCAAAAATATAGTGCATAATGAGCGAAAACAAATATTTTATAACTTTATAATTGGCTCAATACATATCCGGCATACAATAGTGCGAAACCAAGCAAGACACTGGCCGCGACATAAACGCACAAGAGAAACACATTGGAAGATTGAAACAGGAGATAATTCTCGTTGATAAAAGTAGAAAAAGTTGTAAATCCCCCACAGAAGCCAACAGTCAGGATAAGACGCACCTGCGGCGAGAATATGGAACTTGCAGCATATCGGTTGAAATATCCATAACATAAACCTATAATAAAACAGCCAATAATATTTACCCAAAAAGTTCCCCACGGGAAAATTGTGCCACTCGCCACATTCGATTGAATAAATCTACTGAGAACATACCGGCATACTCCTCCTAATCCACTACCGATAAAAACTGCTAAAATACTCGTACCATTCATATTTTCAATATAGTTTTGCTATGCAAAATTACTATTAATTTCTGTCTTTCCATTCGTTTGACTCATAATTATAGTTATCATCCTCATATTTGGGATTTTCAAAATTTTCGACTACCTTTGCAAAATCTTAAGGTAGCAAAAATCTACAATAAGAGTAGACGTTATAATGTAAAAATATTCAATGAAGGATTACATTTTCAGGAAAGCAGGATTGCAGGACCTATCGGCTATCGGACAGATATTTCGTGATGCAGTCTCAAGGATGCTTGATGAGGGGAAGAAGCAATGGACAGAGAACTATCCTACCGATGTTCATGCACTTGCCGACATCAATCGGGGCGACGGATATATACTGGAATCAGACAGCAGAGTTGCGGTATACGGTGCCGTGATCTTCACCGGCGAACCGGCATACAGCCATCTGCGTGGCAAATGGCTGCGCGATGTTCCGTATGTTGTGGTGCATCGCATGGCGGTGGCGAAAGAGATGCAACACATGGGCATTGCCGGACGTTTTCTGGCATCTGTAGAGAGACTCGCTATACAACATGGCGTAGACAGTTTTCGGGTCGACACCAATTTTGACAATGACCGGATGCTGAATTTGCTGAAGTCATGCGGTTTCAACTACTGCGGTGAAATAACCTACGAGAGCGGCGACCGCATAGCGTTCGAAAAAGAAATTAGAAAATGAACGACTTGCGCGTTTTTGCGCGTTCATAACGTAAGACAATAAAAGCATATACGTATATCTGACAAAGTGAGTTTCGCCTTGTGGCAAAGTCTCGATCCTTTTTCTTCTTATCCTTGCTCATATACACACGCAATGGCGCGCCCGGATGCTTATTCGCCCATCCAACGATACCTCCTGCAGCCTTAACCTTTGCCGCCGCTACACTCTCCTCAGTACCACCCATAATGGCCTGCGTGCCTGCCGCCTGCCTGTTCCGGTTACGGATATTCTCATTTGTAAGAGTCAGTATACGCTGAGCATCAGCCCGTTGCGTCGCATCCTCATTATACCGACGATTATACCACGACTCATTCTCCTGCTTCTGACCCTCTAAATTCTTCTTTATCCGCTTCATAGCCTTAGATGCCGAGATGCCACCGAATATACTTCCACCGATGCCCAACGCACCGCCTATTGCACTGCCTAATATGCCCATAATTATTTTTTGACTAAATAGTTATATTTACAAAGCAAAGTTATCGCTTTAACTTTGCCCTGCACCTTTAACTTATTAGTCTCTTATTAGCTATGGCATACGGATTCAAAACAGGAGGGCGAGCAAAAGGAACTAAAAACAAACCTAACCCCCTCAAAGACAGCTTACGAGCACATTCTATGGCTTACTTCGAGCCAAAACCACAACTCAACCCCGACGGCTCGCCACGCACAATTGAGTTCAGAGATAAGGAAGGAGTAGTGTATAACACAGTCGTATTGGCAGACGCTGACGGCAATCCGCTCGTCATATCCGACTTTGACATAGATATGATGATGATGGAACCCAAATACCGCGCGACAATCCACGAAACAATCCTCCGATACCATACACCACAAATGCAATCCGTTTCCGCAGAAGTCTCTATGGAAGCCGAAATCAACACC
>JAGAUF010000110.1 GCA_017620885.1 Muribaculaceae bacterium | reverse complement strand
TGACAAAGAGAGAGGACCATGTTACTTCGTACTTGTCAGCGATTTTTTCTCCCTCAGGGGTAGAAATATCCACTGTCTTGAATACGACAGTGCCGTTTCTCAACTCGTTTGCAAAGAGTATATTTACGACCTCCTTTGCGTTTTTCTCGATAGCCATGCAGGTGGCACAGCGTTGTTTGCCGTGGAAATATATCACTTCCACTCTATCCTTTTCAGGAGATTTCGCAGTCGAGGTATTATCCCCACTTCCGCACGACATCAGCCCTATAATAAGGGCGAAAATCATCAGTAACTTTTTCATGTCCATAAATGTATTAAATTTAGTTGTTGTTTGCCGAATTGCGAACATCGATATTAAAAAAATAGCGCTTACGAGCAGCAGCTATTCTTTTTTGAAGGACAGCAGTCGTCAAGCATCTGTGAAAACAGTTGTCTCGCAAGTTTCCAGTTCTCCGCGTTGATGCAATACTTCACTTTTGGTGGCTCGATTGTGCCTTGTATCAGCCCAGCCTCTTTCAACTCACTCAAATGTTGAGATACGGTTGCTTTCGCTACTGGAAGCACCTCATGTATGTCTCCGAAGAAACATTCATTCCTCTGGGCGAGAAAATGCAAGATTGCAACTCGCGTTGGATGCCCCATTGCTTTAGCAAACCTCGCAAGTCGCTCCTGTTCGGGTGTTATCTCTAATTTTGCCATATCATTTTTTATTTGTTGTTCGCAAAATTACAAACATTATTTGATATATCCAAACATAACGATGATTTTTGAGGCAAGTAAAGTCTCATGAGTCTAACGTGATGTTAAATGACATTAAATAATCCGGCACCCCTTAGTTGTCAAAACATCGTATCATTTGATGCCAACAAAACACCCAACATTACTGCCTTTTTTGGGTGTAATATTGGGTGCGAATTTTGTAAATACTTGATTATCAAGCTAATTGGCGGAAAGACAGGGATTCGAACCCTGGGTACCCGAAAGGGTACAACGGTTTTCGAGACCGTCCCGTTCGACCGCTCCGGCATCTTTCCGGATTTCGTTTTTGATAGCGTGCAAAATTACATCTGTTTTTGAATATGCACCAAATTTTTGAGGAAGTTTTTTTTCGTGTTTTTGCGGGTGCGGTGATAAGTGATTGGATTGTTGATGCTTATGCGGTAAGAATTTTTTGGTTTGTTTTAAACATTTTTGTGATTTTCGTGTCTAATATATATATTGTGGATTGGTTTGGGGTAGGAAATGAGGTAGTTTAACATTTTAATAATTAACGAGATGATGAAGAGATTTCTTATCGGGAGTGTAATTGGATTGATGGGATTGTTGGCCGGCGGAAGTGTGATGGCGATGCCTGCGGATGTGCCGGCAGCTTCTATGTCTGCGTCTGAGCAGACGCTTACTCCGTCGCAGATTAATGAGGTTATTGCAAGTTTAAGGGAGGAACTTCCGCAGAAGCTTGATACGGGGATTACGTGGACAGATATCGCTTTGACGGACAACAATACGTATCTGCAATTGACTATCAAGATGTCTCAGGAGGCGTTTGAGGGTGTTTCTGCGGCTGATATGCGTGATACTTTTAAGAATATGTCGCGGTCTGAACTGCAGGGATATCTTGGGGAAGAGTTTATGAGTTTAAGCTCTTTGTTTGGTAAAAAACTTTCTTTGAAGATTCTTCTTTCCGGACAGCAGCCTTTGGTGGTGAGAGTAAATTAATGAGTGTTGTAATCGGAATTAAGATGTCCGATTAATCGGCATAATATAGAGAATTTAAAAAAGCGGAGGCACGTGAGAGATTCACGTGCCTCCGTGTTTCTTGGGTGATTGATCGAAGCGGTGGAAATGAAGGGGTCAGTCGAAGACTCCTTCTACGGCTTCTACGTGTTGTTCAGATGCTGCGCCGGCATCGGATGATGCGGTGTGCCACTGGCTTCCGGGGCAGAAGGAGAACCCTTCGGGGATGTCGAAGACGGCGTCCTGAGTGTACGGCAGGTGGCCGTCGGCATATACATTTTTCATAAAGGCGGCGTATATCGGGAGTGACTGTCCGGCTCCTTGTCCGAGTCTTCCGTTGTTGAAGTGAATATATCGTTCTTCACCGCCGACCCAAGCGCCTGTGACGAGATCGGGTGTTACGCCGATGAACCAAGCGTCGGAGTTGTCGTTGGTAGTTCCTGTTTTGCCACCCATTTGAGCGGTTATGCCCCGGTCGCGTAGAGAGTGTCCGGTACCGTGATCAATGACGCTCATCATCATGTCGATGATTTGATATGAAGCATTTTCAGAAAGGACTTCCGTGCGGTGAGGGGTTACGGAGTAAATGATGTTGCCTTGAATGTCTTCGATACGGGTTATGAATACGGGATCAACGCGCAGCCCTTTGTTGGCGAATGCTGTGTAGGCTCCGAGCATATCTTTGACTGAGGCTTCGAAAGAGCCGAGAGCGAGCGTCTGGTTGGCGGGGAGCAATCCGGAGATTCCGAAAAGCGGGAGGGTCTTTTTTGCGAAGTGGTCAATGCCGGTTCGATTGATGAGGGCGAGAGAGGTCGTGTTGTTTGATTTAGTAAGAGCGGCCTTCAGGGTAAGACCGGCGACAACGGAGCAAGGGTTCTCACCTTGGTCCATAGCGGCACCGTAGAGGAGTGGTTTGGCTGTTGATCCTACTTGTCGTCGGGCGCGCGAAACGTTGTCATATTGGAAATATGTGAAATCCGGGCCTCCGACGTACGCTTTTATGTACCCGTTTTTGGGATCCATCGACATCATGCCGCAACGGAGTATTGATTTCATATAAAGGAGGGAATCGTAAGGCGACATTGTAACGGTTTTTGTGCCGGGGACGATTTTACCGCCTTTGTTTTCGTAAGCGAAAACCTCCATAGTGTATTTTGTATTGAAGGCTCTGTCGATTTCTTCTTCTGAGGCTCCGCTTTCTTTCATAGCCTTGTATCTTGAAGTCTGACGTATGGCGGCACGTATGAGCTGCTGTATTCCTTTTCCGGATATGTCGCCTGAAGATGTGGAATAAGGTCCGTATTTGGAACCGCGTTTTTCGGCGTTGAAAGCAGGCTGAAGTGTGCCTCCGACGTAGTTGTAGACTGCGTTTTCGGCATATTGCTGCATTTTGAGATCGAGGGTGCTGTAAATTTTCAGCCCGTCGGTATATATGTCGTAGGTTGAACCGTCGGGTTTAGGGTTTTTTTGAATCCATCCGTATACCGGGTTGTTTTCCCATTGCACTGAGTCGTGTTTATAATTTGAGAGAGCGAAGTTCCAAGAGTTGACGGAGGAGTAATCGTCACGTTTTGGTCTTTCGGGTTTTTTTGCTTCGAGCATATATCTGATATACTCGCGGAAGTAGGGGGCTCCACCTTCTTTACGGTCTATGCGGTGATAGCTTATTCCGAGAGGGAGAGCCTTGTAAGCATTGGCGTCGGATTGTGAGAGCATATCGGCTTTCACCATCTGGTCGAGGACGACGTTGCGACGGTCGCGAGTACGATCTTCGTATCGCATAGGATTAAAGTAGGATGGGTTTTTTAACATTCCTACGAGAGTGGCGGCCTCATCGACAGAGAGTTTGTCCGGGGTTTTGCCGAAGTAGGTGTATGCGGCTGTTTTGATACCTATTGCGTTATTGAGGAAGTCGAAACGATTAAGATACATCGTGATGATTTCTTCTTTAGTATAGAATCGTTCGAGCTTTATAGCGATCATCCATTCGATAGGCTTCTGGAGCGCTCGCTTGATCATATTCTGAGAGGGTTGAGAATAGAGTTGTTTAGCGAGCTGCTGTGTGATGGTTGAGCCACCGCCGGAAGATTTGTCGCGGAGGATGACGGTTTTGACAGCAGTACGTCCGAGGGCCATGAAGTCGATTCCGGAATGTTCGTTGAATCTGACGTCTTCGGTTGCGATCAGAGCGTTGATGACGTTTTTCGAGATGGAATCATATTCGATAGGGACGCGATTCCCGGATGATATGAAGAAACGTCCCAATTCGGTTTTTCCGTCGGCTGCGTATACGACAGATGCCTGCGAGTTATGCGGGTCTTCGATTTCTTCGATGGGCGGCATATAGCCGATTACTCCGTTATAAATCAGGAGGAAAGTTATGAAGATGGTGAACCCGAGGGCGAGGAAAATGCCCCAGAGAATCTGAATTGTTTTGGTAGTGTTACGACGTTTTTTGCGATGGCGGCTGTTGTCGAAGTCGTCATTAGGGATATTATATTCGTATCTGGAGTCTCTCATTTGCAACTATCAAATAAAGTAGTAATGTGCAAAGTTACAAAAAAAGGATGATAGGAGGGATAAAAGGGGGAGGATTTTTGAAGAAATGGTGTAAAAAAGTGGTGAGGGAATTGCTCTGAGGATTAAATGCGAATATCGGATATGTCGACGAGATGATTTACGATGGCGTAGATGGTAAGTCCTGTGGCGGAATGAATTTCGAGTTTTCGTGCGATGTTTCGTCGGTGGGTTATGACAGTATGAACGGAAATGAATAGTTTATCGGCGATTTCCTTGTTGGTCATACCTTTAACGACGAGGGAAACGATTTCTTTTTCTCTGAGAGAGAGGAGGTCTTTGGATTTTATGTTTTCTGTGTCGGTGTTGAGGATTTTGTGAATCTTGGATGCGATAGTCATCATATCGTCCATGACGCCGATTGACTGGTCATATAGTTTTCGGGAATGTTCGTCTACCGGTCCTGTTTCGATCAATATAAGTCGCACGAGGTGAGGGACTTCGTTTCGGAATGAGTTTGGATTGAAGATTCCTCCGAAAGAAGGATTGACAATTATTATGTGAATGTCGTGCATATTGCAGGCGTCTACGAGTTCGCGATAACCGGAAGTTTCCACGACATTAAATATCGAGTCAGTCATGCGCATAAGACACATCTTCAGCCCGGAAGATATGATGGGAGAGGAGACAGCGATAGCGACGTTGACGTGCTGTTTTGTCATTGAGGGTTACAACCCTCCCGGGAGGATATTTTTGTTTCCAAAGCTTCGATTGCCGGAATGAAAATCATATTCTCCACTTTGCTGTGACTGTCGAGTTCCTGTTTGCATTGACATATATCGAATAGGGCAGCGTTAAGGAGATTGACATCGGCGCTTTCCGGGCAGTAGCGTATTATCAGAGTCTTAAGTTCGCGAAGTTTTGACGTTACTTCTTCGTGATGGTCGGAATAAGTGGAGATTTTGAAGTTCGGATCCGCTATGCCGTCGAGGAGCCGGTGAACGTAATCGAAAACGTGGTTTTCTTCGTATTCCATGTGTGTGCGTACTTCAAAGGAGTATTCGTCGAAGAATTTGAGGATTAGTATCGAGACGTCGGAAGTCCGGAATCGAATACCGTCGAGGAGTTTACGGCGAATTTCGGGGAGCAAATAATCGAGGAAGTAAATATGGCTGCTGCGGAGATACTGGAGTATGGAGCGGATGGATATTTCGTTTAAGTGAAAGGTGGAGGAATCGTTGGGATTAGATACGAAATTGACGACGGCAAGGAAGGTCATGCAATCTACATTGTGCTCTTCACAAACTTCAGCGACGGTCTTGTCGCCGAATCCGACTTTGATACCGAATCGCGACATTACCTGTATCATACGGTAATTGTCGGATATAAGGGTTATCATTTTGTCGTCGGGTGTATAATTATAATGAGGTGTCTGCATAATTTTATGGTTTTGAGTTGTCGTAAAGAATATTCCTGACATGGAAGCGGAGCCGTGGAATCCATAATAGAGGATTTCAAGCGACTCCATGCTTTCTAACTAACTCTAAATAACTATATGCAATCAGCTGTGGTAATGCTCTGATTTTGCTGATACAAAATTAGTTATTCTGAGAGGTGAAATCAATCGCTATTTTTAGGTAAAATAAGATGCAATGCTTACTACGAAAGAGCGATTATTTCTTCTTTTTGACGGAAAATCCGAATTTGCCGATGAATTTTCCGAGTTCGAAATATTCTCCGTGAGAGTAAGCGAGGAGCTGAGCGTCGCGCAAAGAGAAGCGTCCTGTTTCGGGGTCGAGGAATCTCTCGTCGGCGCGCACATTGACAACTTCGGCGATGAACATATCGTGCGATCCGAGGTGAGTTATCTGCTTAACTTTACATTCGATGCTCAGTGGGGATTGTTCAATAGTCGGTGACTTGACTGCGACTCCGGGGAGGGGCGTCAGTCCCGTTTCTTTCCATTTGTCGTAGTCATGTCCTGAGCGAACGCCCACCCAGTCCGTCGCCCGAGCCATTTCAGTCGTTGTCAGATTGATGGTAAATTCCATATTCTCCTTGATGAGGGGATAGGAATGTCTTTCGGGGCGGACGGATATATAGCACATAGCCGGATCGGAACAGATAGTTCCTGTCCAAGCCACAGTAAGCATATTCCAGTTTTCAGGTGAAGAACCTGAAGTGACAATGACTGCGGGTATTGGATTGATCATCGTCCCCGGACGCCAGTTTTGTTTTGCCATAATGGTATCAGTCAAGAAGTTCGCAGGGATAAACTTGACGAGCGGCTCCGTCGTAGGAATACCCCTGAGAGAAGGGAATAGTCTGGCCTCCAAAAGTATAGATGACGAATTTACCTTCGAGGAAGCCTGTCATTACAATCGCAGAAGAGGTGAGGGGAACGGCATTCCCATCCTTGCAATTGAATGTAGGCGTCTCATTTGAAAGGAAGGAGAGGATATAGACGGTTTTGCCATTTTCAGAATTTTTTTCCCAGTTGCCTTCATATTTTTTAGATCCGTAGGTGCAGGTCATTTCTCCGTCACCGTCCATCTCAGATCCGTAGAGATAGAATTTCCAAGTAGTGTCGGCGCCGTCTTCTACTTCAGCTTCGAGCCAGAGTTTTAGCATTTGTCCTGCTCTTGATTGAGCGGAAGCTTCGGGAGCGCAACAGATAAAAATGGCTGCCAAGAGGGATAGGAGAGTAAAATTTTTAAATGTCTTTTTCATTGTGTTTTGAATTGTAAGGTTATTTGATTTGTCCGGCGGAGAGCTCGTGCTCGCAGTAGTAGCAGCTGAGCGTTACGGGATTCCTGTTGATGACGCGGAAGCGTGATTTCATGGGCTCGTTTCGTGTGATGCACTTTGGATTGTTACATTCCACGATGCCAATTACTTCGTCAGGAAGGCGGACGGGTTGTTTGCTTATTACTTCGTAATCGCGTATGATATTTATTACTGCGGAAGGGGCGATGATAGCGATTCTGCTCAGGACGTCGTCGGGGAAGAAGGTATCTTCCACCTTTATGATACCTTTTTTGCCGAGTCGTCGGCTTTGGAGATTATTGCCGATGGTGACGCTTTTGTCAAGGGATTCGATGCCGAGGAGCGCGACGCATTTGAAGAGCTGGTCGGCGGGAATATGGTCGATTACGGTGCCGTTGCGGAGAGCAGCGACGGCGAGTTCTTTTTTTTCGTTCATATTGCTGTTGTGGAGATTCATAGGTTTATTTTATTAAATCACGGAAATTTGTGATTCCGAGTGCACGACATATCATAGCTTGTCGTGCGAATACGCCGTTTTTCGCCTGTTGGAAATAGTATGCTTTGGGGTTGTCGTCCACATCTTGCGATATTTCATTGACGCGGGGGAGAGGATGGAGGATGCGGAGATTCGGTTTGGAATCGTCGAGCATGGCGTTATGAAGGTTGTATAGGTCTTTGACGCGTTCGTACTGCATAAGGTCGGAGAAACGTTCGCGTTGTACACGTGTCATATATATAATGTCGCTTTCGTTGATTACCTCGGCGTTGAAATCTTCGCTGATGTTGAACCGGATGTTGTTGTTTCGACAGAAGGTTATAAATTCTTCGGGCATTTGTAATTCGGGACATGCGACGAAATTGAATCTGACGTCGAAATGCGAAAGAGCCATAAGCAGAGAATGAACGGTACGTCCATACTTTAAGTCGCCTACCATCGTGACGGTTAGTCCATCGAGAGTATTTTGAGTCTTGAATATGGAGTATAGGTCGAGCATCGTCTGAGAGGGGTGTTGATGGGCGCCGTCGCCGGCGTTGATGACGGGAATGTCGGTCACTTCGGAAGCATAGCGTGCGGCACCTTCGAGGTAATGACGCATAATGATGAGATCGACGTAGTTGGCTACCATTTTGATGGTATCCTTCAGCGTTTCCCCCTTGGAAGTGGAGGTTGCGGCGGGATCTGAGAATCCGATGACTTTTCCTCCGAGGCGGTTTACAGCAGTTTCGAAGCTGAGACGAGTGCGTGTAGAAGGCTCGAAGAAAAGGGTTGCGATGAGCTTCCCGTCGAGAATTTTGCTGTCGGGATGCTGTTCAAAGAAAGCGGCGTCGTCCAGCAGGGAAAGTATATCCTGTTTGGAGAGGTCGTTGATTGAGACGATACTTGAATTGTTCATTTTCTTGGGAAATAGTAAGTTGTCGGCTTATAAAAGTGTTTTTACCGATTGCGCACACAAAGTTAGTAAAAATAATTCAAAGGAAGAAATGGTATTGTCAGGAATCCGTATTTGATTTACGGAAATTGAGCGGAGACATTCCGGTGTTTTTTCGGAAGAATTTACCGAATGCGGAAGGTGTAGTGAAATTCAGTTGGTCTGAAATCTGCGATACATTGAGATTTGAAGATTTGAGCATTACTTTGGCTTCAAGCAGGATGTATCGATCAATCCATTGCGATGCGGAGAATCCGGTGAATTTCTTTACGCTTCGAGAGAGGTGCTTGGGGGATATGCTGAGTTGTGACGCATAGAAAGCGAGCTGATGCTGTGTTGCGAAGTATTTCTGAGCGAGCGAGAGGAATTTTTCAGTAAGGCTTTTCGAAGTAGTGTCGGGGGAATCGAGTTTGAGGCGGGATGAGAAGCGGTATCCGTTAGCGAAGAAGAAAGATGCGATGAAATGCAGTATTGCCGCATCTCGGTCGGGATTTTCGGAGTCTTCGTAAAGGTGGAACATATCGTCATAGAATTTGAAGAATGTCTCAGCTGTTTCGCTGGCAAGGCTAAGCACGGAGTTTTCATAGACGTTATGCAGCCAAATTTTATTTCGGAACAGTATCTGAAGTTGATCGACAAAATCGTGTGAAGCAACAGCCGTCGCAGCGTCGATGTCGTCGGAAACTTCACGGATATGGAGATAAGAATTGGCAGAAATTTTTAAGAAAGCGGGGGCTTGGATATGGTGCTTTCTGAGGTTGATGTCGACAGTCGCATTACCGGTACGCAGCAGAATGAATGCTGTGGCAGCAAATTTCATCGGCTCAGTGGCAAGGCGCACTATGGCTGCCGGAATATGATTGAACATCCATATTTCGCTTTTGAGAATTTCCGAAAGCGTCTGCGGAAGTTTAACCCGATATTGATATTTTACTTCCATAGAGGAGTTATGTTGGGAGGATGCCATGGGGTTAATTAATTATCCATCATGAGGTAGTGTTCGGCAGACGCCCCGACCGGTCCTTCTATGTGGCTGAAATCGGGAGTGTATGTGCCGTTGAAATGCGAGTCATAATCAGGATTTCCGACAATACTTTCTGACCAATAGATTGAGCCGTCGGCATTTGCTCGTCCGTTTACGTGTATCCAACTTGTGTTTTTGTTGCCGTATTTGCGCAGTGTGGATTGATAGGCGTATTTGCCCGAGACACGATAACCGTTGCCCGAAGGAGTGAAGGTGATGGTTCCGGAGATAGGGTATTCGTCGACGCTGCCGCTGTAATCGTAAGAGTCGTTGTAAGTTACTGTTTTTTCTTCTTCAACCTTTTTTTCAACCTTTTCCACCTTTTGGTCGTCGATAAATTCCACATCGTCGATTTTCCAGTTGTCACCGTCTTGTTCGAGAGTGACGATAGAACTGCCTTTCTTTCCCGAATCGAGATAATTGACGCGGAAGCGGTTTTCGCCAAGAGAAACGATGTCTTGCAGGCTGCTGCTTCCGGAGCCACTGACAGTTTTGCCGGTAAGGAACTTGTACATAGCAAACCGTGTGTCGCTTTCCTTCACTTTTTCGATCATATCGGTAGTGAGGGCTTCTTCCACCATCTTTACCGTGGGCGTCCCGAATACACATTCATTATAGAAAGTTCGTATTACCAGTTCCTGATCTTCTTCGATTAGCTGAGGGTCGTCGGTCCTTTTGTCCTGCCGATCGAAGAAGTAATAAATGGCGAAAATGCCTATTGCGACAGTCAGACCGACG
>JAGAUF010000109.1 GCA_017620885.1 Muribaculaceae bacterium | reverse complement strand
GAGGAAGTATGTTATGGATACAACGACGAGGAGGCGAAGCTTGAAGCGAGCCGCTGTCTGACGTGTCCAAAGCCGCGGTGCGTAGGGTCGTGCCCGGTGCATGTTAATATTCCTACGTTTATCAAGTGTGTGGCAGAGAACGACCTTGCCGGAGCTGCGGCAGCTATTGGCGCCGACAGCACGCTTCCGAGTGTATGCGGTCGTGTATGTCCGCAGGAATCGCAGTGCGAGGGTTCATGCGTGTTGGGCATCAAGGGTGAGCCTGTAGCCATCGGCAAGCTGGAACGCTATGTGGGCGACTGGGCCATTGAGCATCGCGACGAATTGCCGAAGCCGGAGATCAAGCGTAACGGGAAGCGTGTGGCTGTAGTTGGTTCCGGACCGTCCGGACTGGCCTGCGCGTCCGACCTTGCCAAGCTCGGATATGAGGTGAAAATCTTTGAGGCACTTCATAAGGTAGGTGGTGTTCTTGTTTACGGTATTCCGGAATTCCGTCTGCCGAAAGATAGAATCGTGGCCAAAGAGGTTCAGGCAGTCAAGGATCTCGGCGTAGAGATTGAGACAGACGTAATCGTCGGCCGCACAATGACTGTGGACGATCTTCTCGATAAAGAGGGATATGATGCTGTCTTCGTTGGATCCGGCGCCGGTCTGCCGCGTTTTATGGGTATCGAGGGTGAGAATCTCAACGGAGTTTTCTCGGCCAACGAATTCCTTACGCGCGCCAACCTGATGAAGGCTTACGACGATGAATATGACACTCCGATCTATGCCGGCCACAAAGTGGTTGTGGTAGGTGGCGGCAACGTTGCCATGGACGCCGTGCGCACAGCGAAGCGTCTTGGAGCCGAGGCCGTGATAGTCTATCGCCGTTCGGAGAAGGAACTCCCTGCACGTGTAGAAGAGGTGCATCATGCCAAGGAGGAGGGAATCATCTTCCATTTGCTTAACAATCCTACTCGCATAATCGGCGATGAGAAGGGTTGGGTTAAGGGCATAGAGTGTATCGAGATGGAGCTTGGTGAGCCCGACGAGAGCGGTCGCCGCAGTCCTATAGCCAAGCCCGGCAGCGAGCATTTCATTGACGCTGACGTAGTGATTATGGCACTCGGCACAAGCCCGAATCCTCTGATAAAGACAACGACGAAGGGTCTGGAGACGAATCGTCGCGGCTGTATAGTTGCCGACGAAGAGGGCCGCACGACACGTGAAGGCGTGTTTGCCGGCGGTGACGCCGTGACAGGTGCCGCTACCGTAATTCTTGCGATGGGCGCGGGCCGTAAGGCGGCGAAAGCCATCGACGAGTATTTGAAGAATAAGTAATCGGGAGGACGGTTATTCCGTCACTTTCCGAGAAATCGGATATTAAATGAGGGCATGCCTTTACGGGTGTGCCCTTGTTTTGCAAATGGGAATAATTTAAAATTAATTGAAGATGAATGAATTGATAATAGGATTATTGGGAGGGGGTGTGGTGGTGCAGTTGGCGCAGACGCTTCTGACGTTGAGGCAAAATCGTCGCGCCATCGCTTCTACCGCATTGGGCGCGGAGGTCACGGCACTTGAGACGGCTATTAAGATTCTGCAGGATAATCTGGCGCAGACTACGTCATATTATCAGGAGGAGATAGGGCGTCTGCGGCGACAGATAGCGCATCTTGAAGGGGTTATCTCCGAGATGCGCGGGGAACATGCTGTTTGCTGATATGCTGAAGAATTTCTGAAGGAATCTATATATAATGAGGGTGCGTCGGAACAGTCCGGCGCACCCTTGTTATTAGGTATTCAAATAGGATTATTTGAAGATTTTCTTTGCTATGGCTTTGGGAACAGCGTTACGATCCACCATTACTGAAATTGTCTTGGCAAGGAGGTACGGTTCGGATACGTAGATGTAACCGTCGTAGATCTGGTTGGTGTCCCATGAGTTTTTCACTTTGTAGAAGCGGTTGCCTTCCTGATCTTTGGCGATTCCGACGATAACCATACCGTGGTCGTCGGTCGTTTCAAAGTTGTCAAATTCGGCCTGACGGGATTCCTGAGTAACAGTTACCTCTTTCGTGGGGCCGGTGATTTTGAATTTCTGAGCTTCACGGTCCTTGTCGGACATTTTGCTCCATTTGGCTACTTCGGCGTTAGTCATGTCAGCCTGATCCTTCTCAGCGGGGAGAATGGCGAAACCTTCGTACCATTTGAAAGCACCTTCGGAAACGTCGGCAGCCCAGCATACGGAATAACCGGATTCAATCGAATTGTCGATTATCTGCTTGAGTTCGTCGAGGGGCACGTTGTAGCTTTTAGCCCAAGTCCAGTTGTCGGCGATTTCGACTGCGAACTCAGTGTAGAAGGGGTGGTGATTGAAAGATGTGATATTGACAGCCTGTTCAGCGGCCTTGTCGATTCCGAAAGCTTTTGCAAATTCCTTCGGAGTATAGGTTTTCCCCTGATAAGTGAATTTCTCGGGGGGCACTCCGAGATAACCGTCGAGGATTGCTACGAATCCTTTAAGCCAAGATGAGGAGAGGTGTTTGTTGCTGTTTTTGATTACACCGTCGAGATAACCGCGGAGCACGTCGTACATCTCGTAGTGTGAATGTTTCTTTTCGCCGTATTCGAGTCCACGGTAAGCCTCTTCGGGCATTGCTCCGTAAGCGAGTATCATATCCACAACATCTGTTGCGGCACCGCCTTGAGCGAAGTTGATATGTCCACCTGTGCGGACATATTTTATTGCTTTGTCGATATAGGCGTGTCTTACGGTATACATTTCCGAAAGGTCGAGTTCGGGACCACCGTTTCTGAGGACAGCTTCTTCGATGAACGAAGTGCCGGCGAAACACCAGCAAGTACCTGACTTGTTCTGATCCTTGACGGGAGTTGTTTTGACTACCTTGATATCGGTGAATACGAAAGCGGCGGAATCTTTTTTTTCGGCCGGTTCGTCGCCTGCCGCCTCAAAACGGGTGAAGCCGGAGGCGAAAGCCGGGAGAGCGGCGATGCAAGCGGCTGCGAGTATGAGTTTTTTCATTTGGTTGATATTGTTAGAATTATGGTGCAAAAGTAGTAAAAAAACGCAATATGCGCAAATATCGCGCTGAATGTCCTTGATAATAAGGTGAGTAGAAATACTAAGATAATAGTAATAATGTGTTGCCTCGGGGTGATACAGGAGATATAAACATTTAAAAAACTAATTAAAGATGGAAAAGAAAATTGATCTGAAAGAGATTTTGGATGAGGTTGGCGTTAGGATGAGCCGACTGATGCATTATGGGGGCGAAGTGGTTTTTCCGGAGACGGGAGCGGATAAATGGGCTTTGGTTCGGGCAGACTGTGTTGATGCGGCACTTGACGTTGTGTCGGCGTTTGAGGGTTGGCTTCGTCTCTGTTTTGAGACGGATGACGATGGTTGCGCTACCGGAGTGGTGGTGCTTAAGAGCTGTGCCGGAGCTTTTGTTGCATCTTCTGAAGGGATGGAGAAGGCGGATGAAGCGCGGTTTGAGCGAGTGGCGACCGATATTCGGCGCCTTATTTCGTTGAAAATCGAGCGCACGCTGCTTCAGGGTCGTTATAAGTATCGAGAGAATGAGCTTCAGGGTGGAGAAGAGGCTCTTGTTCATTCGCTGTTGAGCATGTTGCTTTGAGCGGAAATGAATGAGTCGGGCGTCTGTTAATGTGCCTGACGAAATCTGAGAAAATATCGTGGGGAGGGTTCTGAGAGTGGGAAAAATCCCCGCGATATTAGCAAAACAGAGAGAAAAAAGGGTTAAAAATGGTGGTTGCGGACAAAAAGTTATAAAAAAATTTGGTGGAGTGGAAAAATGGTTGTAACTTTGCAGTCGCAAAAGTGCGTAAGTCGCAGTTGCAATGGTTTTGGCCCATTCGTCTATCGGTTAGGACGAGAGATTTTCATTCTCTAAAGAGCAGTTCGACTCTGCTATGGGCTACAAATTAAAAACGACAAAGAAAATAAAATCAAGATGGCAAATCATAAATCATCGTTAAAGAGAATTCGCCAGACTGAGAAGAGACGTACTCAGAACCGCTATTGGGCTAAGACAGCTCGTACTGCAGTTCGTCGCATCCGCAATATGGAAGACAAGGCAGAGGCAACAGCAGCTTACAATAAGGTTAGCGCGCTTCTTCAGCGTCTTGGTCGCAAGAACGTCATTTCGAAGAATAAGGCGTCCAACCTTTGCAGTCGCCTTTCGAAGCATATCAACAAGCTTTCGTAAGAAACAGGTATTAGACGGCTATCGTTTTCAATAACGATTGCCGGGCAAAGGGAATAAAAGAATCAAGAGATGCGTGCGAGAGCAGCATCGCAAAGGCAGGCCCATTCGTCTATCGGTTAGGACGAGAGATTTTCATTCTCTAAAGAGCAGTTCGACTCTGCTATGGGCTACCCTAAGTTCCGTTACCGCGCGTCGGTTTCGGAACTTTTGGTGTATTGTGGTGTGTCGAGGAAAATTTGAGCCTCCTCGCGAAAAACGATAGGAGTTGAGGCGGAGTGGGATGATTTGGATGATTGGAGGAAAATTAGTATTTTTGCTTTTGAAATGAGAAAGGACGATAATTCAAGAGATAAAGATAGATACAGCGAGGGGCAGGATGATGATTTTGCCCGGGGGATGGAATGGCGCGAAGATTCAGAGAGGGATTCTGTCAGAAGGGATTCCGGGGAAGGATACGCCATACGGGGAATGATTTCCGGCGAGCAATCAGATTCGTACGGGGATGAGGGATTTGATATACGCAGCGGAGCGGAGGACAGGGATTTTGAGAAAGCGTTGCGTCCGTTGGCGTTTGAGGATTTCAGCGGACAGGAGAAAATAATTTCCAATCTGCGAGTATTTGTACAGGCGGCGCGCCTTCGCGGAGAACCGCTTGACCATACGTTGTTGCACGGACCTCCGGGTCTTGGCAAGACAACGCTATCGAATATCATAGCGAATGAGCTTGGCGTAGGGTTTAAGGTTACATCGGGTCCGGTGCTTGACAAGCCGGGCGATTTGGCAGGCATATTGATGTCGTTGGAGCCTCACGATGTTCTGTTTATTGATGAGATTCACCGTCTGCATCCGATAGTAGAGGAATATTTATATTCGGCGATGGAGGATTATCGCATCGACATTATGCTTGACAAGGGTCCCGGAGCGAAGAGCGTTCAGCTAAAGCTTGCTCCATTCACGATGGTCGGTGCGACGACTCGCAGCGGACTATTGACGGCTCCGCTTCGTGCGCGATTCGGCATTAACTGTCATCTGGAATATTACGACCATGAGGTATTGACCGGCATCGTGAAGCGGTCGGCACGTCTGCTGAAAACACCGATAAACGATGATGCAGCGCGCGAGATAGCTCTTCGGAGCCGCGGCACGCCGCGTATAGCCAATTCGCTGTTGCGTCGAGTGCGCGATTTTGCGATGGTTAAGGGTACGGGGCGTGTTGATATTGAAATAGCGCGGTTTGCGCTTGAGGCACTTAATATCGACAAGTTCGGACTCGATGAGATAGACAATCGGATTCTGCTGACGATTATCGACAAATTCAAAGGTGGACCGGTGGGCCTTTCAACGATAGCGACTGCACTTGGAGAGGATTCGGGAACATTGGAGGAGGTTTATGAGCCATTTTTAATCAAGGAGGGTTTCATCAAGCGCACACCGCGAGGGCGTGAGGTGACGGATCTTGCGTATCGTCATCTCGGGCGCAAGCGTTTTCCTGAGCAGGGGAGTCTCTTCTGAGGAGCTTTCCGGGGGCGAAAGGGAGCAGGATTGGCCGGAATAAAAAACAGAAAAAGAAAGCAATGGCCGGCATAAAGACATTGATCAAAGAGACTGCGGTCTACGGACTAAGCAGCATTGTGGGACGATTTTTGAACTGGTGTCTCGTTCCCTTGTATGTATATATATTTCCGACGGAGGAATATGGAATAGTAAGTTTTCTGTATGCGTTCACGGCAGTGGCGCTCGTTATCCTCAATTATGGGATGGAGACGGGATTCTTCCGTTATGCGAACAGTGAACGAGATCCGGAGCGCGTCTATACGACGTCGCTGCTCTCGGTAGGCTTCACGTCGATATCGTTTATTGCCCTGATAACGCTTTTTATCAATCCTGTGACTGATGGATTGAAATTGCCGGGGTGTGAACTTTATGTATGGCTTCTCGCGGTTACGGTGGGAATAGATGCGTTTACGAATCTACCGTTCGCCTATTTGCGATTCAAGAAGAAAGCGTTCACCTTTGCCGGCATAAAGCTGGCGAATGTCGGCATCAATATAGGTCTTAATATTTTCTTTTTATTGTGCTGTCCGTCGATTCATAAGTCGTTTCCGGCACTTATAGATTGGTTTTATGTTCCGGCAGGTGGGCAGGAGTTTGGTATCGGATGGATTTTTGTGGCCAACATACTGTCTACGGTATGTGTTTTGCTGATGCTATTGCCACAGATTCTTGGTCGCAAATATGTATTTTCGGGGGGCTTGCTCCGGAAGATGCTGAAGTATTCGTGGCCGCTTCTGATTCTTGGTGTGGCTGGTATTTTGAGTCAGAATATGGGTCAGATGCTGATTCCGTATCTTTTTCCGGGAAATGAAGCTGCGGCACAATCGATGGTTGGTATCTATGGCGCCAATATCAAGATAGCTATTGTGATGGTGATGTTCACACAGGCGTTCCGATACGCCTACGAGCCGTTTATCTTTTCGCAGGCGAAATCGCAGGGAGAGGAGAAGACGAAGGCCTACGCCGACGCGATGAAATTTTTCGTTATATTCGGTTTCTTTATTTTCTTGGGAGTGATGTTTTTCCTTCCGGTGCTGAAATATTTTATTTCAAAAAGTTATTGGGCGGGCCTTCAGATAGTTCCGATCATGATGATGGCGGAGCTCTTCTTCGGAGTATTTTTCAATCTGTCGTTATGGTATAAGTTGACTGACCGGACACAGTGGGGAATGTATTTTTCGTTGTTCGGTTTCGTGGTGATGCTTGGGTTGAATGTATGGTTTGTTCCCGCCATCGGGATTCCGAACGGATATGTGGGTTCGGCATGGGCGGCCTTCATCGCGTATTTTGCCATGATGACGGTCTCTTATTTCATAGGGCGTAAATATTATCCGATAGACTATGAACTAAAGAAGATAGGTGGTTATACGGTTCTTGCAATTGTACTCTATGCAATAGGGAGCGTTGCGGAGTGGGAATCAGCAATGTGGGGCACATACGCCGTTCGCATCGTTCTTCTTTGTGTTTATCTGTATGCAGTTTTGCGCTTCGAGCGATTGCCACTGCCGTTCGGAAGAGGACGTAAAATATCGAAATAACGGAATAATTGGGAGTGGGAACGGAAAATTTTTGTAATTTTGCGTGTTATAGCATAAAGGTGCTTTGGGAGCGAATTCCGGAAGTGCCTCAGTGTTGTATAAAATAACAAGAGATTAAAAGGGAAAAGACATGAGATACGAATATGATTATCTGGTGATCGGGTCCGGCATCGCGGGAATGAGTTTTGCACTGAAGGTTTCACGCGCAGGATATCGTGTCGCGTTGATATGTAAGACGACGCTTGAGGAAGCGAACACGAATCTCGCGCAGGGGGGTGTGGCGAGCGTCACGAATCTTGAGGTGGATAATTTTGAGAAGCATATAAATGACACGATGATAGCCGGCGACTGGCTGAGCGATGTTAAGGCAGTCGAGAAGGTAGTCAGAGAGGCACCGTCGCAGATTGAAGAGTTGCTTGGGTGGGGCGTGGATTTCGACCGGAAGGAGAACGGAGAGTTTGATCTTCACCGCGAGGGGGGACATTCCGAGTTCCGCATACTTCACCATGCCGACAATACGGGCGCTGAAATACAGAGTTCGTTGGTTGCGGCAGTGAAACGCGACAAAAACATCGATATTTTCGAGCATCATTTTGCTGTTGAGATTATCACGCAGCATCATCTCGGCAAGATAGTTACACGTCGTACTCCCGACATCACGTGCTACGGCGCATACGTATTGAATGAGCAGACCGGCAAGGTGGATACATTCCTTGCGCGCGTGACACTGATGGCTACGGGTGGTGTAGGTGCCACGTATACGACAACGACCAATCCGCTGATAGCGACGGGCGACGGAATCGCGATGGTGTATCGCGCGAAGGGTACGGTGAAGGATATGGAGTTCATTCAATTTCATCCCACGGCGCTGTATCATCCCGGAGACCGTCCATCGTTTCTGATTACGGAAGCGATGCGTGGTTATGGCGCTGTGCTCCGCAACCTTGACGGCGAGGAGTTTATGCAGAAATATGATCCGCGATTATCTCTTGCACCACGAGATATTGTGGCTCGCGCCATAGACTCGGAGATGAAACTTCATGGCACTGATCATGTATATCTTGACGTGACAGGGAAAGATGCTGAGGAGACGAAGAAGCATTTCCCGAATATTTATGAGAAGTGTCTCTCATTGGGCATTGATATAACGAAAGATATGATTCCTGTGGCACCGGCGGCGCATTATCTGTGTGGCGGTATAGCGGTGAATCTTGACGGAGAGTCGAGCATCGGGCGTCTATATGCGGTAGGAGAATGTAGCCGCACGGGTCTTCACGGAGGCAACCGTCTTGCGAGCAATTCACTTATCGAAGCCGTAGTCTATGCAGATGCGGCCGCGAAACATTCTACGGGCGTCATAGGAGGTTACGATTTCCGCCGCGATGTGCCCGACTGGAACGATGAGGGAACGGTTCATCCGGAAGAGATGGTGCTGATCACACAGTCGCTGAAAGAGGTGAACCAGATAATGGGATATTATGTTGGTATCGTGAGGAGCGACCTACGTCTGAAGCGAGCGTGGAATCGCCTTGATATTCTCTATGAAGAGACCGAGAAGCTTTTCAAGGTGTCGAAGCCGAGCCGTGAGCTGTGTGAATTGCGCAATCTTATCAACGTGGGGTATTTGATAATGCGTCAGGCGATGGAGCGCAAGGAGAGCCGCGGTCTGCATTATACAGTGGATTATCCACATCCTACGGGAGAAAACCGGCAGTCATCTGTCGATAAAAAGTGAAAATAAATTGATGAAATCAGCAAAGACATTATATTTTATTCCGGCTCTTTTTTTGGTCGGAGTCTTGACGATTGCTGCGAAGGCGCCGAAGAGCCATGATGCCGCCGTGTCGCGTAATCTACAGATTTTCAATGCTCTTGTAAAGGAGCTTGAGATGAATTATGTGGATAGCATCAGCACGGACGAGAGTTTCGAGATGGCTATAGATGCGATGCTTCTGACCGTAGACCCTTATACGGAATATTACAATTCGGAGGATCGCAAACAGCTGGAAACGATGACGACGGGGGAATACGGCGGCATCGGCAGCTATATCATGGAGCGAGACAACAACACGTATATCTCGGAGCCGTATGAGGGGAGTCCGGCAGCGCAGGGCGGCCTTCGTGGTGGAGATCATATCGTCCGTGTGGACACGACGAATACGCGAGGTATGAAATCGTCGGAGGTTACGAAGCTTTTGCGTGGCGTTCCCGGCACGAAAGTGACTGTGGAGGTTGTGCGTCCGTATGCGGAGGATTCGGTTGTCGTGGTGGAGTTAGAGCGGAAGAAGCTGCAGATGCCTTCGGTGATTTACAGCAAGATGCTGGATAACGGTTTGGGATATATCAATCTTGAATCTTTTATCGACAAGAGTCCGGAGGAGGTTAAGGCCGCACTTGACCGGTTTAAGGCTGATCCGAAACTGAAGGGGGTAATTCTTGATTTGCGTGGCAACGGAGGCGGACTTCTTGAGTCGGCGGTAGATATAGTCGGCTTTTTTGTGCCGAAAGGTACTGAAGTGCTGCGTACGAGGGGTAAAGAGAAGAATAGTGAAAAAATCTACCGGACGCGGAATAAGCCCATTCTGCCGGATATACCTCTTGCTGTTTTGATTGACGGCGGCTCTGCGTCGGCCTCGGAGATTACGGCCGGAGCGATACAGGATCTTGACCGCGGAGTTCTCATCGGCACCCGCAGTTTCGGGAAAGGACTCGTGCAGAGTACGCGCCCGCTTCCTTCTGACGGTCTCTTGAAGGTGACGGTGGCAAAGTATTATATTCCGTCGGGGCGTCTGATTCAGGCGCTTGACTATTCGCATCGCAATGAGGACGGCAGTGTGGCTCGCACTCCCGATTCTTTGACGAATGTGTATCATACGCGGGCGGGGCGCGAGGTTCGCGACGGAGGCGGTCTCAAGCCTGATTTTGAGGTAGAATGGGTGAAGAATAATCAGCTTGTATACTCATTGCTGCAAGGGAACTGGATTTTTGATTACGGCACGAAATATGCCTCGAAGCATCCGACAATTGCGCCTGCATCAGAGTTTGAGATTACGGATGAGATATATGAAGATTTCAAGATGAGCATAGATCCGAAGAAGCTGAAATATGACAAGGTGTATGATGATATTATGCAGCGAATGTCGGATTTCGTGAAGTCGGAAGGGTATCTTACCGACGAGGTACAGATGCAGATGGATACGTTGAAGAATATGCTTCAGCCAGACCTTGACAAAGACCTTGACCGCAGCCGCAAACGTATTTCTACGTATCTTCGTTCCGAGATTCTATCGCGTTATTATTTCCAGAAAGGGAAGGTGGAAAGTTCGCTTAAGGACGATCCGGGGCTTGACAAGGCGGTGGAAATATTGCTCAATCCTTCAGAATATCGGAAGACTCTCAGAGGCGAGGCTTCAAAAGAGGATAAGAGAGAGAAGAAAACGGGGAGTAAGAAATGAGGCTGAAAGAGGCAGACAGGCTATTTGCGACTTCGGGCCGTGTGAAAGCGGTGGAATCGTTTATCGAAGATGATAAGCGTCGGCGTATGCTTATCACGGGTCTGGCCGGCAGTTCCCCGTCGATGCTGTTCAGCGGTTTGAAACGTCTGAAGGTGCCCTATTTGCTGATAGCTGACGAGGCGGAGAGTGCCGGTTATCTTTATAATGACCTGTGTCAGATAACAGGTGGTGAGGAGGTGGCCGTTTTCCCGTCGGGCTATAAGCGCGATATACGTTTTGCTCAGCCTGACGCCGCATCGCAGATTTTACGCACTGAGGCGCTTGACGCTTATACGGGGAATAAACTACGCTGGCTGGTGACGTCGCCTGAAGCACTTGCGGAGAAGGTGCCTCTGCCCGACCGTCTCGCCGGCTCTACCCTCACCCTCTCGACAGGCGAGAAGCGGGATATGGAGGAGGTAGTGAAGCATCTGCGTGAAGAGGATTTTCATTGCGTGGATTATGTTTATGAGCCGGGTCAGTATGCTCGCCGTGGTTCGATAATCGATGTCTTCAGCTTCAATAATGAATTCCCTTATCGTATCGATTTTTTCGACGACGAGATTGATTCGATACGTACGTTTAATGTAGAGACGCAGCTTAGCGAAGAGACTTTGCAGGCTGTCAATATAGTTCCGGCGGCGAGTCATAACATAGGCGACGGCGTTTCGCTTGCAGAGTTTATCTCTGACGATACGGTTGTGATATGCCAGTCGATGCAATGGCTTCTATCGCGAGTGCGCGAAATTACAGAATCGAAGGTTTCGCAGTCGGCGGTCATTTCGGGGGAAGGGGATATGGATGTGGCCGGGAAGCTGATAGATTTCACTCCGTTTGAGGAGCGGATGAATGGCTTCAAAACGATAGAATATGGCTCGGATGCAGACGCGGAGAGTACATTTGTACCGGACACGACGATGCGTTTCAATTGTTCTCCGCAGGCACTTTTTCATAAGAATTTTGACCTTATCACGGATACTTTCGTGCGGTTGATTTCGGAAGGGTACAGATTGCTGATTCTTTCAGATTCCAAGCATCAGGCACAGCGTCTGCACGACATTTTCCGAGACCGAGGTGACGATATTGAGTTTACTGCCGTCGATTCTACGCTTCATCAGGGCTTTGCCGACAATGATAAGAAAATCTGCTATTTTACGGATCATCAGATTTTCGACCGATTCCATAAATATACGCTGCGCAGCGACCGAGCGCGTGCGGGAAAGGTTGCGCTGTCGCTCAAGGAGCTGAAGCAGATAGAGCCGGGCGATTTCATTGTACATTCCGACCATGGCATAGGGCGTTTCGGCGGTCTTGTGCATACGGATATGAACGGGAAGCCGCAGGAGATGATTAAGCTTATCTATCAGAATGAGGATCAGATTTTCGTCTCCATCCATGCGCTGCACAAGCTGTCGAAATACAGGGGGAAGGATGGGGTTCCTCCGAAGATAAACAAGCTCGGAACGGGGGCGTGGAACCGTCTGAAGGAGCGTACGAAGAAGAAAGTCAAAGACATAGCCCGCGACTTGATACGTCTGTATGCGGCGCGCCGGGAGGAGAAAGGGTTCGCATTCTCTCCCGACTCATATTTGCAGCATGAGCTTGAGGCTTCGTTTATTTACGAGGATACGCCCGACCAGCTTAAGACGACGCAGGATGTGAAGAAGGATATGGAATCGGCGCGTCCGATGGATCGTCTTGTATGCGGCGATGTCGGTTTTGGAAAGACCGAAATCGCTATTCGTGCGGCGTTTAAGGCTGCGACTGACGGGAAGCAGACAGCGGTGCTTGTGCCGACCACCGTGCTGGCAATGCAGCATTACCGCACGTTTGCCGAGCGTCTTAAAGAGCTTCCTGTGCGAGTAGAATTCATTTCGCGAGCCAAGAAGGGGAAGGAGGTTAAGGAGATACTTGCCGATCTTTCGGCGGGGAAAATCGACATTCTTATCGGCACGCATAAGCTGATAGGGAAAGGGGTGAAATTCAAGGATTTGGGGTTGCTTATAATCGATGAAGAACAGAAGTTTGGCGTCGCTGTCAAAGAGAAGCTGAAACAGATGAAGGTAAATGTCGATACGCTTACAATGTCGGCGACTCCGATTCCGCGCACACTTCAGTTTTCTCTCATGGGCGCGCGTGATCTCAGTTCGCTCAATACGCCACCTGCCAACCGTCAGCCCATCGTGACAACGGTAGCGGCACTTGAAGATGATATGCTGAAGGAGGCGGTAAGCTATGAGGTGAGTCGCGGCGGTCAGGTGTTTGTTGTTTCCAACAGAATCGCCAACCTCGACGAGCTGTATAATAAGCTTGTCCGTCTTATGCCGGACCTGCGTGTAGTAAAGGCTCACGGGCAGATGCCGCCGGAGGAGATGGAGCGTGCGATACTTGATTTCGGCGCGCATGATTATGACGTTCTTCTCGCTACGACGATAGTGGAAAACGGTATCGATATGCCGAACGTCAATACGATAATCGTGCATAATGCGCAGAATTTCGGTCTGTCGGAGCTGCATCAGCTGCGTGGTCGCGTGGGGCGCAGCTCACGCAAGGCCTTCTGTTATCTTACGGTGCCGGCCGGAGTGCCGCTTACGCCGATAGCGCGGCGCCGTCTCCAAGCCATCGAGAGCTTTTCGGAGCTTGGGAGCGGTATTCAGATAGCTATGCAGGACCTTGACATCCGTGGAGCGGGAAATCTTCTCGGCGCGGAGCAGAGCGGATTTATTGCCGACCTCGGTTATGAGACTTATCAGAAGATATTGAAGGAATCTGTCATTGAGCTTAAGACGGAGGAATTTGCCGACGAATTTGCTGATGAATCAGCGGGGGCGTCTGACGAGTTTGTTGCCGATTGCGTCATAGAGAGCGACCTCGAACTTCGTATTCCGCCTGAGTATGTTCCACAGGAGAGCGAGCGGATTATGCTGTATCAGCGTCTTGACAATATGGAGCGGCCGGACGAAATCGCACAATTCCGCGATATGCTCCGCGACCGTTTCGGACGTATTCCGGAGTGTACGGAGGAGCTTGTCAAGATTGTTCCGCTGCGTATGGCCGCAAAGCGTCTCGGCATCGAGCGGCTGACGCTAAAGAACGGAAGGATGTCGCTCTTTTTCGTTAATGAGGAGAACAAGGCTTATTATCAGTCGAAGGCATTCGGCCGTATCCTCGCTTACCTTCAGTTTAATCCGATGCGTTGCCAACTCAAAGAGAAAAATGGCAAGCGCTCACTCAGTGTATCACATATTAAGAGCGTCAGCGACGCGATAACGGTGCTTGAAGTAGTTGAAGCACTTTCGCCGGTATAAAATTATGAAAGCCAAGATATTATCATTATTTGTTTTATTCGTTTTTTCCGCATTTCCTCTTTTTGCACAGGAGGGGGAGCCGTTTGTGAAGCACTATACCGAGACGGACGTCAAGGTGAAATCGGGGGATGTGACCCTCGCCGGCACTCTGACGATGCCGGCAGAAACGAAAGGGCCGGTGGGCGCAGCGTTGCTCATCTCCGGTTCCGGCGCGCAGGACAGAGATGAAAATATCTTTGGATATAAGCCTTTCGCCGAAATAGCACACGCTTTGGCCGAAGCCGGGATAGCGTCGCTGCGCCTCGATGACCGTGGAGTCGGCGGTTCGGACAAAGGAAGCGGCGTTGCTACGTTTGAGACGCGCGTAAAAGATGCATGGGCGGCGGTAGAATGGCTTCGTGCCGATCCGCGAATCGATCGGGAGTTTGTTTCTCTTATCGGACATAGCGAGGGAGGGGCGATTGCGTTCACTGTTGCTGCCGAACATCCCGATGAAATTTTTGCAATTGTGGCTCTTGCGACGCCGGCCGTAAAAGGTAAAGATCTGATGGTGAGGCAGAATGAGCTTCTTCTCTCTGCACTCGGACAGATGCTGACGCCCGATGTGCATGACGCTCTCGCAGCAATATTCGGCGCCGTGGAGACGGGCGACAAGGCCAAGATAACCGAGGCTGTGCACGCCAACGGCTCCAAAGCAGGAATGTTGCCCCAGACATACGAGATGCAGATACAGGCGCTGAGTGATCCGGCTTACGTCGAGATGATACAGCGCGACTACGGTGCGATGCTGGGCCGTGTAAAATGTCCGGTATTGGCAATCTGTGGCGAATGGGACTTTCAGGTTGATCCCGACACCAATCTTCTTGCAGTAAAACGCGCGATTCCCGATGCACAGATTATCAAGCCCGACTGTACTAACCATCTGATGCAGAGGACAGAAACGCGCGACGAGAGCCTGCAATACGGCCGTGCCGCTTCCCGCCCGTTTTCGCCCGATGTAATGCGAATGATTGTCGATTTTCTTCGGTAACCGTGTAACATTCCTCTGACTATGAAAAACATTATTTTACTTCTATTCCTCTCCGTATCTTTATGCGTTTCTGCATTGCCGGAAGAGTATGCCGCGCTTGACGGTTCGATGACTCCGATAAAACTCCCCTGCCGGATTGAGAAGTGGTGGCCGGATTCTCTTCAGGTCTATTTCGTCAATCATGTGGGGAGGCACGGCGCCCGCTATATGTCATCGGAACGGAAATTCGCGAAGCTTGAGAATATGCTGATGTGCAACCGGGGCAACCTCACTGAGCAAGGGAAAGAAGTGCTTGCAGTGTTGCGGGAAGTGCGTTCTGTTACCGGCGACAAATGGGGGTTGCTCACGCCGTTAGGGTTAGTAGAGGAGCGGGAGATGGCAAAACTTACGGTGACTCTTTGCCCGGAGTTGTTCGCGAAAGGGAGCGTCAGTTCGCGGGCGACTGCTGTTCCGCGCGTGGTAGAGTCTGCATATAGCTATTGTTTTGCTCTTTCGCGGTTTTCCGACCGTCTCGAAATTACGGCGGCCGACGGCAGACATTTTGATCCTCTTCTTCGTTTCTTCACTTATGACGACGATTACAGCCATTATCTTTCCGACGGTCCGTGGATTGCGATTTATCGCAATGCGGTGAGGCGTATGGCGCCAGTACGACCTGTGCGTGCATTGCTTCTTAATCCCGATATACTGAGCCGGGAGGAGGCGCAGGATATGACGATGGAGATGTATTCCGTAGCACAGTCGATGCGTGCGGCCGAGATACCCTTCGATGCGTCGGAATGGATGACGCTTGAAGAGTATCGTAAATGTGCCGACTTGGCAGCGTTTAACCGTTATTTAGGATATTCTGAAAGCAAACTGAGCAAAATCCCTGTAAAATCTGCCGTTTCGCTTTTGCGTGATATTCTAGATGCGGGGAAAATTGCGCATAACGATACGGCGTGTGTCGCCGTTCTCCGTTTCGGGCATGCCGAAACACTTATGCCACTATTTGCACTGATGGACTTACCCGGTACGACAGCGCCTGACACGGAGCTTGATGCGGAAAAAGTAGCCAAAGAATGGAAAATCGGTGAGATCGTTCCTTTGGGCGCTAATCTGGAGTTATTTTATCTTCAGGGAATCTCCGGGCGCCATTACGTCACTGCGCTGCTCAATGGCCGTCCGATGGCTCCTTACAATGGGGCTATGCGCATAGTGCCCCTTGAACAATTTGATAAATTTATGCGCTCCCGCATAGACTCTGTCTTGAGCGGACCAGAGAATCCGCAAGAAGAAAGATAGAGAAAACCGTGTAAAACAATCATAATGGGAGGCATTTGTAAAGCAGAAAACAGTCGGTAATTTGGAAGAGAGCAAAAAATTTTATAATTTTGCATCCATAAACGAGGCCATCGCGCCACGTATAACGTAAAAACAATCGCCTCAGTCCACGGCGAGTTTTCGGAAGTCTGGCAATCCTATTTGTATAATTCACTGACAGTCACAAATATAGGATTCTCCGGATAAGAAGAGTATATCCTTAACAACGGTTTTGACATAATCCATACTGTAGTGGCATATCCCGTTCATTTCCGAATGAGCCTGCTTTGCTGCTATAGCTTGTCATAGTTTTCAAATATTCTAAATTTTATGGCCGGCTTATATCGCTCGCTCGTAAAAAATACCCTTTTACTCTATATTAGAACTGTGTTCAGTCTATGTTTGCAACTTATAGCTGTGCGGTTTCTTCTTAAGTATCTTGGAAGTGAAGATTATGGTCTTTATGGACTTGTCGGAAGTATTGTCGTGGTGGTTGAGTCTCTTAAAACGATTCTTTCCGGGTCAATTCAAAGATTTATTAATATTGAACTAGGAAGGGGCAACAACGATAAAGTTAGAGATATATTTAATGCGGGCAGGAAGATTCATATTTATTTAGGCATAGTCCTGACTTTGCTGACTATTGTAATTGGTGTTGTAGCGATTCCATTCTTAAAAATCCCTGTTCATTTACAAACGCAGGCCTATTTTGTGTTGATATTTACGGCAGCAAATATGGGTATTGGAATGATTATAGTGCCTTATGATGCTGTTATAATTGCATTTGAACATTTTAACGCATTTGCATTAATATCGGTATTAAACAGTTTTCTAAAGCTTGGAATTGTTTTTCTTCTTCTTCTGATTCCAATTTGGAGAGTTTCTGTATACGCCGGATTGTTGCTGATAGTTACGCTCATAACGCGATTGTTAAATTATTGGTTCTGTAACTTAAAGCTTAAAGAAGTCGTAAGAATATCTCCTGTTTTGGATAAGCAATATTATAGGAAGTTATTAAAATTTACTGGACTTCAGAGTTTGGGTGTCATTAGTGGATCCGTTCAAGGAATCGGTATTAATTTTCTTCTTAATATATTTGGAGGGCTTGTTGTCAATACTGCAAGGACGATAGCATATCAGGTATTGGCTGCTGTAAATATATTGGTATGGAATATTAATATAGGATTTGGACCACGATGCGTAACTCTTTGGGGTGCGGGACACTATGATGAATTTTACAAGCTGATGTTTCTTCAGTCCAAAATTTGCTTTGTGATAAATGCTATTATGGGTTGTATGATTGCTACATTTGCTGTTCCGATTCTGAAAATATGGCTCGGTGATATTCCTGAGTATACGGTAGAATTTGTGCAAGTCATATTTATTTATGCAGCGTTGAAGAGTTTTCATGATGCACTTGATTTGCCATATAAGTCATCAGGCATTATTAAACCGTTCCAGATTATCATAACAGTTTTCAATTTGCTCAGCATTATTGTCGCATGGATATTATTGAGAATGGATTTCCCCTATATAGTAGCTTTTCTATCAATGATAATATGTGAATTTTGTATTGTTGTGATTGCATCAATAACAGCAAAATATGTTGTAGACTTCCCGTTAAAGCGATACTCGATGCAAGTGTTTTTAAGGACGATATTGGCGGTGATTTTTTTATTTATTCTTTTTAAATACACATATTCTCGAGTTAATGAAGAAGAGTCGGTTTTAGAATTGCTGATACATATATCTTTGTTTGTCATCTTTGAGACTGTCTGTGTATTGTTGATAATGTTTAAATTTGCTGAATTGAGAAATATATTGCATAGCATAAAAATACGAAAATAATGAAAAGAATATTGCAAATATTTCCAACACTGACACGTGGCGGCCTTGAAACGTTTATAATGAACATTTACAGAACTATTGACCGAACTGAATATCAATTCGATTTTCTTGTAAATAAAGGGGATGGTCCATATAGAGATGAAATATTGGCGAAAGATGGGCGGATATATATTGTTCCTCAAGCTGTAAATGGTTTTTTGACATATTGCAAGGCCCTTGACTCATTCTTTCGTGAACATAAGGGGGAATTTAGAGCAGTGCATCTTCATGCATCATCCCTAAGCAATTTAATGTCGCTTTATTATGCAAAGAAATATGAGATACCGGTTAGGATAATTCATTCGCATAATAGTACATTGCCCAAAAAAGGTGTGCGCGGTAAATTTCATCTCGCAATTCATTATTTTTTCAAGCTGTTTGTAAAAAGTGTTGCGACAAATTGGTTAGGATGTTCAGACGTTGCTTTGGATTGGATGTATAAGGGTACGGGGGTTAGGGATAAGGCAGTATTCATAAAGAATTGTATTTTAACGGAAAATTTCACTTTTAATCTCGAAATAAGGAGGAAAGTAAGTGAAGAATTTGGAATAAAAAGCGAATTTGTTATAGGACATATCGGCAGAATGGTGGCTCAAAAAAACCATCTGTTTCTGCTTGAGATATTTGCGGAAGTATTAAAATTGAGACCGGACGCAAAGCTGATGCTTATAGGAGATGGTTGTGATAGAGATAAAATAAGGAAGAAAGGAGTAGCTCTTGGAATTAACAATAATATCATCTACACTGGAATTCGGGAAGATGTGAACAGATTGATGCAAGCGTTTGATATAATCGTTATGCCATCACTCTATGAAGGTTTGCCTGTTTGTTTAGTAGAAGCCCAGGCGTCGGGCCTTCCGTTATTACTTTCGAATACTATTTCACTACAAAGTAAATTGTTGGATTGTGTAGAGTATAAGCCTCTTTCTGCCCCTCCCCGAGAATGGGCTCAGTCAGCAATCCGTCTGGATGAGAATACAAAACGCGAGGATACCTCTGCTATAATCTGTGAAAAAGGTTTTGATTCAACAGAAACAACAAGGCAATTAATTCAGATATATAATTCGTGATATGACGCAATCAGAGTATAAGCTGATATATTATCTTATATTGGGAGGCGCCTTATTGATTTGTCTTTTGTTCCGGCAAGACAAAAATGACAAATATGGGAATTTTCCATTTTGTTTGCTCATTATTCTTTTAGTTGCATATTTAGTCGGTAACCGTGGAGATACAATCGGAAGTGATACGGCCAATTATCGTAATTGGTTTTATGAATACTCAAATATGAGTATTGGCGAGATTCTCACTGGACTGGCATACGGAGGGGATCCCATATTTAAAATAGGGTTATTTTGGGTGGGGCAAGTTATGGATTATAATGGGATGCTCTGGGTTGTATCTCTTACCATTTCATTTACATATTATTGTGTTGCGCGAAACATTATAAGAGCTACCGGTCAGGGGTCTATTGTATTATTGTTTTTGACAATGATGGCGATGTCTGTCACTTGGAATTCCCAGATAAATATTATGAGATTCGGAGTGGCGTCAGGTTTCTTTTTATTGTTTCTTTTGGCGTTATACGAGAATAAAATAACAAAATCAATAATTTTTGGAATTTTGGCAGCGGGAAGTCATTTTTCCGCCGGTATATTTATAGTAATTGCATTAATTCCAAAATTTTTAAATTTGAAGCTAAATTATTACTGTGTTATATACATTGTATGTCTTTTTGCGTCCATTTTAGGGGTATCTGTATTGGATTTTGGTTGGTTTAGAAACATAGAATTTGCAAAAGTCGATTTCTATATTTCAAGCAATGCTGAATATCAAGTTGGATTTCGCCCATTGTTTGCGTTATATAATACCGGTTTTCTGATAATTGCTGTATATTTGAAAAAATACTTTAATGTGATGCTTATGAAAATATTAAAGTATTATATTTTGGCATCATCATTATTTTTCTTGTGGTTCTCTATCCCGTTTTCCGATAGGATGGGCGCATTCAGTTGGATTGTAATTCCGGCCTTATATTATATTCCATTTGCAAGTAAATTCCGTCATCATTACGTAAGTATAATAGCCATTGTAGTGTTTGGGATATTCAATAGTATTATAGGGTAGGGTGCATTTTTTTGACAGAAAAAAGAATAAGATTTATGAATAAAACTGCAGTTCCCTTTGTTACTGTCACGGTTCCGGTATATAATACGTTGAAATATTTGCGTCAATGCCTTGATTCGCTTGCATCTCAGACGCTAAAAGAGTTGGAAGTAATCATTGTTGATGACGGAAGCACGGACAACAGCGGTGAAATTTGCGATGAATATGCCAAGAAATATTCTAATTTTAAAGTAATACATCAAGATAATGGCGGTCTGGCTGCTGCGCGTCAGACGGGACTTGAGAATGCAAACGGTGAATACATAATAGTATGTGACAGTGATGATTGGGTAGAGCCGGATATGTACGAACGGCTTTACAATGCGGCAAAAGAGACTGATGCTGATATCGCGATGTGCGGCTTTATTGCCGAATATCCCGACGGAAGAAGTGTCCCCCAGCAGAAGTGGTTTCAGCATCTTGATTATGAAGGTCATATGAAAGAACTCTTCCAAGCTAAATATAATAATTCGTGGATTAGACTTGTCAGGAGGAGTCTCTTTACGGAAAATGGGATTAAATATGAAAAAGGGATCAATCTGGGAGAAGACTGGTTCATATTATATAAGTTGATGCTTACGCATCCCAAACTTACTCAGATAGATGCGAAATTATACCATTATCGTAAAGAGTTTGGTGGAGCTTCATATACAAATCAAGTGTCGATGAAGCAAATTATGAGGGCTCGCAGAGTGCGTGAATGGATTGAGCTACATTATGACAACGAAGTCTTTTCTGAGGGATTGTTTTATATGAATTTATGTCACGTATTCAGTTGTTTGAGATCAAAAGATTGCGAATTTAATTATGTGCGAGTTTATCTGAAAACGCGAATGAAATGGAAACGTTTCTTTAATAACAAGAAGACCTTAAAATCCATAATAGTGTATTCAGCAAAAGTTTTCCCGGTTCGGTTGGTTTCATGGACAGTTAAGAAATTGTATAAATATCAATATTGATAACTTATGGTTTGAAAAATCGAAGAATTAATGTAGGTGTTGTATTCCGTTTGATTATAAATTCATAACAGTTATGATAAAGGCAAATAACTTAATTGATCTTATAGAGAGAATATCGGATATTCGTAGATTCTATATGTGGAAAAATATAGCAAGAAAACGAGTATCCGGAAAGTTAGGTTTAACACAAGAACAAAAAAGTGATATTCATAAGGTTTTCTCCAGATTTAAGAAAGTATCTTTGTATGCTAATGCTTTTTATACGAAGAATACGGGAAAATTCGATGTAAACTATGTTCCGGATGAATTGTGGTATGGTTATATAGAACCATTTTATAATTCTCGTCTATTAGCAAAGGCTATGGATTCTAAGGTGTTGTATTCCAGATTGTTATTGGGGGGGGGGTACTATGAGGCATCCAAAAACGCTTGCAATGCGAATTAATGGATTTTGGGTTTCTGATGATTTTAAACCATTGAACATTGACAGTGTGGCTGATGTTGCTATGAATTTTCATACGATTTTTATAAAGAAAGCTGTAGATTCAGCCGGTGGTCAAGGTGTTATATGCTTCAAGCAAGAGAGTGGGAAGAGTGCATTGATTGAACAGTTGAATAAGTTGGACTCAAACACTGTTATTCAAGCTGGATTAACTCAGCATCCTGAAATGAGTAGGCTAAATCCATCGTCAGTGAATACTGTCAGAGTACTTTCATTTCTTCAAAAATCAGGAGATGTCAAGATTCTTTCTACGGTAGTTAGAATGGGTCGCAATGGTTCTTATGTAGATAATGCAAGCAGTGGAGGTGTGACAGTGGGGGTGGATGCTTCGGGACGGCTTAAATCAGTGGGATACGATATAAAAGGAAATAAGTATTATGAGCATCCTGATACAAAAACAAGGTTTAACGATGTTTGTATTCCGGACTATACAAATATAATCAAGGAAATTAAGGTTCTCCAATGGCAGTTATGTCAGTTTCGTCTTTTGAGTTGGGACATTGCAATTGATAGTGATGGACAACCGGTACTTATAGAGGTAAATATGCACAGCGGTCAGTTAGATTTTCATCAGTTAAATAATGGCCCGGTTTTCGGTGAAGATACACCATTGATCCTTGAAGAAGTATTTGGTAAATAATAAGCACAATGGTATGGCCTGAATAATATAATATTAGAATTACAGTGACTGACATTATATAATGAGTTTGCTTAGGAAAATAGTTGAGAGTGTCAATGCCGGTTATACGGGAGCATTGGTCCGGGGGGGACGGTTGTTTTATCGCCGTTTTTACGGAGAACTGCTGAAGCGTCATCCTGTCGGGAAGGTGGCCGGGGAGGCGGATTATGTGGAAAAATGGCGTCCGTTGAGCCGGAAGCCGCATTTGGCTCCATATCGTCTTTTTTCGCAATATATCGGTCCTGATCCGAATATTGTGCCGGAAGATATTTGCGCAACAATTATCCAGCCATTGTTGAATCCGGCGGAGTACAGAGCGTATTATCAGGACAAGAATATGTTTGATAAGATTCTTTCTCCGAAGATTATGCCGGCTTCGTTGCTTCGTGGAATCGGAGGGATGGATTATGATGCGGACTATGTGCCGATAGAAGAAATAAAACCGGCAATCGATGAAATTAACCGGGCGGAAAAAAGGATTTTTATCAAGCCGAGTGTGGATTCTTCTTCGGGAGACTCGGTAGTGGGATTCAGCCGTGGGAAAGACGGACTGCTTCACAGTATGGAAGATGGAAAAGCCTTTGACGAGGTTTGGCTGGAAAGTTATAAAGCAGACAATCCGGATTATATAGTGCAGCGGGGATTGACACAGCATCCGGATGTGGCGAAATTGAATCCGACATCGATTAATACGATAAGAGTGGCGACGTATAGATCAGTGAAAGACGACAAGCCGCATTTTCTCAATGCTCTTATACGTATAGGAAAAAGCGGTTCGTTTGTCGATAATGCGCACGCAGGCGGTCTTTTTGTAGGAATCGACAGAAATGGTGTGCTTGGGAAATATGCCTGTGATCAATATGGGAACCGCTATGATACGTTTAATGGGATCAATTTTAAGGAGGAGACACTTATCATACCTGATTTTTTTAAGGTGATTGAGTTTTCAGAGAGTGTCGCTTCACGGATTCTTCACGCACGGTTGGTAGCGCAGGATATATGCGTTGAATCAGACGGACAGCTTAAACTGGTAGAGTTTAATCTCAGGGCATTTTCTATGTGGTTGTTTCAGTTTACGTCCGGTGTCGCATTCGGAGATTATACGGATGAGATTGTCCGGTATTGTGCTGAGAATCGGAAGAGGGTGCGGAAGGTAATTGTAGAGCCGTTTTGATGGATTACAAGAAAATAATATGGTCGAGAAGCCTGCGCGTCAGGATTCTCGGGATATTGTCATGGGTGCCGGACTGGATAATGGTTCCGCTGCAGTATCGGATTCATACGGGAAGAAAGCTGAATCTGAAAAATCCGAAGCGGTTTACGGAAAAATTGCAGGTCTATAAGTTGAAGTATAGGAATCCGTTGATGCTCAGATGCACGGATAAGTATGAGGTACGGAAGGTTGTGGAGGAGATGGGGCTGAAAGATATTCTTATTCCGTTGATAGGGATGTATGACACGGTAGAAGAGATAAATTTTGAGAATCTTCCGTCACAGTTTGTGGCTAAAACTACCGACGGAGGGGGAGGGAATCAGGTGTTGATTTGCAGAAATAAAGAGCGACTGGACGAGGAGAGTTTCAGATCGACGTTGAGAGGATGGATGTCGATGCCAAAGTCTAAAAATGCGGGTCGGGAGTGGGCGTATGAAAATGGATTTCCTCGAAGAATCATCATAGAGAAGTTGCTTGAAAGCGCCGGTCATAACGACCTGCCTGACTACAAGTTTTTCTGTTTTGACGGGGAGGTGGGATTTGTATATGGTATTGACGGACGGAATTTCGGGAACGGGGCGCGACTTGGAATTTATACTCCGGATTTTGAGAAGATGGAAGTGTATCGTGCCGACGAGATAGTTCAGTCTGAGCCGATGCATAAACCGGAGAATTATGAGAGTATGGTGATTTTGGCCCGATGTCTCTCAGAAGGATTCCCTCATGTGCGGGTAGATTTATATAACGTTGATGGGCGCGTATATTTCGGAGAATTGACTTTTTATGATGGCTCCGGCTATATGAAATATGATCCTGATGATTTCGATTACGAAGCCGGCAGAATGTTTGACGTGTCGGGGTTCTGATAATCATAGACACGATATCGAAAATTATAATTAAGTAAAGCATAAAAGTTTCTAAGGTTTTCGGCGGGTCAGAGGATTCGCCGGGATTAATATGTCTGTATTGTATATGACGCGAAAGGTATGTATAATCGCGACATCGGCATTGTCTGTATATCATCATCGTCTTGAATTGATCAACCGTTATCATTCGTGCGGATGGGAAGTAGTGGTGTTTGCGCCGTATTCAGCAGATGCGGAAAAATTGTGCGAAATAGGATGCGTGTTTGAGGATACGCCTATGGAGACACGTGGTACGAATCCGATAAAGGATTTAATCCTGTTGCTGCGTATTGTAAAACTGCTGCAAAGACATAGGCCTGACCTTGTTTTGACGTTCTATACAAAGACGAACATATATGGCGGTATTGCAGCCCGTATGACG
>JAGAUF010000108.1 GCA_017620885.1 Muribaculaceae bacterium | reverse complement strand
TTTCCGCACTTGTGCTTGCGATTGCGATTGTGGTCGACGACGCGATAGTGGTGGTCGAGGCGGTCCATGCGAAGCTGGACCAAGGGTATAAATCGTCGCGTCAGGCTTCAATCGACGCCATGAACGAAATCGCAGGTGCCCTCGTTTCCATCACGCTCGTCATGATGCTTGTGTTCATTCCGGTATCGTTCATGGGTGGTACGTCGGGTGTATTCTATCGTCAGTTCGGTCTTACTATGGCTATGGCCATCGGCCTTTCCGCTATCAATGCACTTACGCTTTCTCCTGCCCTCTGTGCTCTCTTCCTTAAGCCGCATAAAGAGGACGGAACGGAAGTCCCACTTAAAGAAAGGATGAAAGATGCCTTCTCTGCATCTGCGGAAGTGATGAAGCAGACGTATAAGAGCCGTATGAGATTCAAGTTACCCACGTGGCTTACGCTTGTTTTCGTGATCGGTGCCGTGATGTTCCTTGTGCTCGGCTGGTATCAGGCAGAGAATATCCCGAAGCTCATCGTTGCTTCCGTGGTTGCCGTTATCGGCGTAATCGGTATCTTTACGAAAGAATTCAAGGACAGCTTTAACCGCACGTTTGACAAAATTACAAAGAAATATGGCAATGGCGCCGGTTTCTTCGTGAAGCATAAATGGATTTCGTTGGGTATAGTGGCTGTTTCTATAGGCGTTCTTGTATGGCTTATGGGCATTACTCCGACTGGTCTTGTACCTGACGAGGATACCGGAACCATTATGGGTGTAGTAAATATGCCTCCCGCTACGTCGCAGGAACGCACGCAGCAAATTATGAATCAGGTGGATAGTATAGCCGGCACAATCCCTGCAATTCAGATGCGTACGGCCATCACGGGTTACAGCTTCATCGGTGGTCAGGGTAATACGTACGGTTCGTTCATCATTCGTCTGAAACCGTGGAGCGAACGTGATCCGAAGACGGAGAGCGCCGACGCAATCCTTGCTCAGTTGTTCCAGAAATGCTCCTCGATACATGACGGCCGACTGATGTTCTTCAAGCCGCCTATGATTAGCGGTTATTCCGCTACGAGCGGATTCGAGATCAAGCTGCAGGACAAGACCGGCGGCGACCTTGATAACTTCTTCCAAGTATATCAGCAGTTTATCGGCGCTCTCAATGCCCGTCCTGAAATTCAGATGGCTTACTCGACATTCAACCCGACATTCCCGCAATATCTTGTTGAAATCGACGTGGCTAAGGTAAAGCAGGCCAATCTGACGCAGAATGCCATTCTGCAGGCTCTTCAGGGTTATTATGGCGGTATGTATATCTCTAACTTCAACCGTTTCGGTAAGCTGTACCGCGTTATGATGCAGGCCAGCCCCGAGGCGCGTGTAAGCCCTGAGACCCTGAAAAATATCAAGGTAAGAAACGGCTCGGAGATGGCTCCTATCGACAACTTTGTCAAGCTGACGCGCGTCTATGGTCCTGACTTGATCAACCGATTCAATATGTTTACCGCTATCTCCATCACCGGTAACCCTGCTCCCGGAGTTTCTTCCGGTCAGGCCATCGATGTGATTGAAGAAGTGGCTGCGCAGACACTCCCCACCGGATTCGGTTATGAGTTCTCCGGTCTTACGCGTGAGGAGGCATCGCAGGGCAGCAGCACTACGGGTTATATATTCGGCCTCGTGCTTCTGTTTGTCTATCTGCTTCTTTCGGCTCAGTACGAGAGTTATCTGTTGCCGTGGGCCGTTATTCTCTCAGTGCCTTTCGGCCTTATGGGTACGTTTGTCTTCGCACTGATATTCGGCATCAACAACAATATCTACCTGCAGATTGCCTTGATTATGCTTATCGGTCTTTTGGCCAAGAACGCCATCCTTATCGTTGAGTTCGCCCTTGACCGACGTCGTACAGGCATGTCGATTTATCAGGCAGCCTTGCAAGGCGCGCGAGCCCGTCTGCGTCCTATCCTTATGACGTCGCTCGCAATGATCATCGGTCTTCTGCCGTTGATGTTTGCTACGGGTGCAGGTGCAAACGGTTACCGTTCTTTGGGTACAGGATCTATCGGCGGTATGCTTATCGGTATGCTTCTGCAGATATTCGTTGTTCCGGCGCTCTTCTATATCTTCCAGACAATTCAGGAGCGTATCTCGCCGCCGAAGTGGGAAGACAAGGATAATTCCGCTATTGCATCCGAGATAGAGCAGTATGCCCTTCCGATTGATAAAAAAGATAATAACGATAAGAAATAATAACAGTCGGGACGCGCGATATGCGTCCCGACCAAATTAGGATAAAATGCATAAAGTATTAAAATATAGCTTGATAGGTGTCGTGGCTTTGTCAATGACAAGCTGCGGCCTCTATAAGAAATATGAAATGCCGGAATCCACGCAAATTACATCGGATATGAAAACGGCATTTACGGAAACGCCCGACAGCACGTCGCTTCCGTATCTTTCATGGCAGCAGGTTTTCACCGATCCAATGCTTCAGAATCTTATCAGGACGGCTCTGACGAATAACCGTAATCTTGATAATGCACGTCTGAACGTCGACATCGCCCGTGCTCAGCAAAAAGGCGCCAAACTGTCCTATTTCCCCTCCGTTGCGTTCGCTCCCAATGGCGGAGGATCAAGCATCGGAGGTAGCGATATGAGTTGGTCGTATCAGCTTCCCCTTCAGGCTAACTGGGAGGTGGACGTATTCGGTAAGCTTCTGAATAGCAAACGTGCCGCAGAAGTGTCTTTGGAGCAGGCAGAATATTACCGCCAGTCCGTGCAATCGCAGATAGTCTGCGGTGTAGCAAGCACTTATTATACGCTTGTCCTTCTAAATCAACAGCTTGAACTTACGAAACGCACTGCCGAGATTTGGAAAGAGCAGGTGGAATCGATGGAACTGATGAAAGCCGCCGCCCGCACTACGGAAGCTGCCGTTGTTCAGAGTAGGGCAAACTATTATAACATTCTTTCCACTATACCGGAACTTGAGCATCAGATAGAGGTAGCTCAGAACGCACTCTCTCTTATGCTCAATACGATGCCGCAGAAATGGACTGTCACTTCGGAACTCAACTTTGATTTGCCTGCATCGCTTCTCGGTGGAGTGCCGGTTAGCTACCTCGCTGCGCGTCCTGACGTGCATGCAGCCGAACGCCAGATGGCGGCTGCTTATTATGCCGTAAACCGTGCGCGTGCGGCCTTTTATCCGAATTTGAATATATCGCTTGCAGGCGGATTTACCAATTTGCTTGGCAGTATGGTGTCCAATCCCGGAAAATGGTTTATTCAGCTTGCCGGACAGCTTACGGCACCGCTATTCTCGCGTGGACAGAATATTGCTACCTACGAGGCTGCGCAGGCTCAGCAGAAGCAGGCGATGAACACGTTTGAAAATACCGTGCTGTCGGCAGCCGCTGATGCCGCTGATGCCCTCTCCACGCTCCGTACCGTAGATAGGAAACGTGAATATATTCTTTTACAGATAGATCAGCTTCAGAAGTCGGTAGAATATACGCAAGACCTTCTCTTCTCCGGACGCTCCACTTATCTTGAGGTGCTGACCGCCCAGTCGAGCCTGCTTCAGGCACAGCTTTCGAGCCTCGCTTGCTGGCATACAAAGGCTGCGGCCATCATCTCCTTGTATCAGTGCGTGGGAGGAGGACGATAAGTCAAATTTAACAGGATAACACCAACCTCATAAAATACAATATTATGAATACAATCAGCCCATTGGCATTTGTCAATCCTGCCGCTAAGATTGGAAATGATGTCACGATAGATGCTTTCGCCTATATCGATGAAGGTGTCATCATCGGCGACAATTGCCATGTCCGTCCTCATGCATCTATCTTGAGAGGGTCGCGCATCGGCAATAACAATACAATCTATGAAGGTGTGATTATCGGCGCATCTCCTCAGGATTTCAGATGGAAAGGTGAAAAGAGTTTCGTGGAAATAGGCAACAACAATACTATCCGCGAGCACGTGATAATAAATCGCAGTATTCGCGAAAACGAAGCTACTGTAATCGGAAATGACTCTTTCATAATGGCGCAGAGCCACATAGGACATGATTCTGTGATTGGTAATTATTGCGTTCTTGGCAACGCTGTAAAAATTGCGGGTGATTGCAAGGTTGGCAATTTCTGTATCCTCAGTTCAAACGCGCTGATGCATGAGAGATGCGAGATAGGAGAGTGGTGTCTTATCAAAGGGGGGTGCCGTGTAAATAGCAACGTTCCGCCATACGTCGTAATGGCGCACAATCCCATATCATATTCCGGAATCAACGCGTTTATTCTTCGTCGTGGTAAATTCTCCGAGGATGTTATCGACGATATAGCTAAGTGTTACAGACATCTTTATCAGTCGAATACGTCAGTTTTCAACGCGTTGCGCCGCATTGAAGCCGATGTAATTCCGGGCCATGAAAGAGATAGCATATTGGCTTTCATTCGCCAGCATAACGAAAAGATAGTCTGCGCTCCCAAAGGGGAATAAACCGACCGATACAAGCTTAAATAATAAATAAATAAAGAGGGTGTGTTCAGTTCACATCCTCTTTATTTTGGTTCATATCCTCTTTATTTTGTCTTATTGCCGGAGTTATCAGCTTCTCCTTTGTCATCGCTCTTCTCTTCGGTTTGCTTTTCCGGTTTGTTATGGCGGAAATGTTTCAGAAAACGCTTGATAAACGTAAACGGACTGTCGAAATCGTGACGGTATATAATTCCGATACCTTGTGTGGTCAGCGCTGATTTGAGATAATAATTTTGATCATTGTAATGGTTATAGGCTTTCAAACGCAGATTGCCTGAACGGTTGAGAAGATACTCAATATCGAAGTCACCCACGAAAGTAGTGTTGGAAGTGTTTTTGTCGCGGTAGCCGAGATTACCGTTGATTAGCAGACGGTTGTTGAATAGACGTGATGACAGCGTGACGTCAAATTCCAAGTCGCTCAAATCCTTTTTATCGCTGCGGAATGTCGGGGCAATCGACCATTTGTCGGATAGTTGTCCGAGGATATTGGAAATGTGGGAAGATAGGGTGGATGAGGCGACGGATGCAAGTTCGCCACCGTTGCTGCCGGAATTGGTGTATTCGGGAGAATAGAAGCGGTTGAGGGCAAGGAGATAGATAATCTGCGTGTTCATCATATCCTCAGTGGATATGATGCTGCGCACCTTACGCTCCACGTCGGATGTAAGCGTCGGGAGCTCTATATCGAATTTAATTTCAGGGTTATCGATTTCTCCTGACACTTTCAAAAGTGCTTCGATCGGTACGTTGGTTCGGTTAAGGTCTCGGTCGTTGGCAAAGCTGGGATCAAGGTCGGTAAGGTTGGTATTGACTCGATAGGAGGCAACGATGTCGAGAACGGCCTGAAGGGGGTCTCCGTTAAATGTGACCTTGCTATCAGGCCGGATGACAAAGTCCTTAATAATCAGGTCTTGAAGCGTGAAATTATACGATCCCTCAGCGACAACGTATTCGCCATACATAGTCATTACGTCGTCGTTGCCGCTATAATTCAGCTGGAACGCTCCGTTGCCGCGAGCCTTAATCTTGTCGCCGGCTACAGGGTCCATCACGAGAATAATATCGGCGTAAGGATTTATTGTGGCGCGTATGTCGAGATCGAAATCGGCAGGAGGCGACATCTCTTGTTCTATACGCTTATTGAAGCGCTTGATGAAATCCGGTACGGTATCAGGCATTTGCCTTAACCGTTCCTCTTTTTGTTTGTCAGTGAAAGTGAGAAACCGGAAATCTGTGGCGGCCTCGTTCTCGCTCAGCACGAATGTAAACGTTGATCCGGGCGTAGTGCTCATATCCACAAATATGCTCACCTTCTCCGGATCGCCGGTGATTGTAGCGCTTCCGTTGCCGAATATCTTACCGTACCAGTCGGGATTCAGTTTAGCGTCTGTGTCATAACACAGCAGGCGATGTGCGTCGCGCAAACGGAACTCAAATTCAGGTTCATGGAAATATCTATGCTTCAGCCACCCCGAGAAGATGCCGGAATTACCGTATTTGTCGTATAGCTTGAAGGCCGGAATGGTGATGTGGCCCGGATCGAGATATACAGAATCGGAACCGGAATAATATGTGTTGGTATAGTCGAGCTTCATCCGGATGGTGTCGGCGAAGAGACGCCCGACAAGGTCGATGTCGCTGAATGTGCCGTAGAGTTTGGCGTGTCCGGAAGCCTGTCCCTGCACGTCGGACGAGAACGCAGCCATAAACGGCTGGAGAAACTGAATATTCACTTTGTTCGCGTCGAGATCAAAGCTGAGAGAGTCACGTGTAACCCATATCGCGCCGTCTACGACGGTATTTTTTTTCTGTCCCGTTTCGATGTCGGCGCGTATTGACACTTTCTTTTCTATCATATCGAAGGAGCTTGTCAGCTGTGCGTCGCCGAGTACAGCGTCATTGTAGGATAGATTTTTCACGAACAATCCGTCGGTGGAGGCTTTCGGGATGCCGGAGAAGGCGGCGGAAGCCTTTACCTTACCCGTCGCCATACCTCCGAAGGTTACGTAATTGATATTCAGTGTCTTGAAAATGTAATTAAGGTCGATGTCGCGGAGATTGACGGTCAGTTGATCGTCGTCGGATTTAGAGGCGCATCCGTTTATGTCGATGAATTGCTGATTATGGCTGGCTCTAAGCCCGTCAATAAGTAATTTCCCGTCGGCATATTCTAATTTAGCAGGTTCTAAATCCCATTTCGCGTCGTTTATGTGGATGACCGACGGGTTGATATTAGCTGTAGCTTCCAACGCGCCCGTATGTGGATTCTTGCATACGGATCCGGCGATGGAAATTTTGCCGTCGTAGGCTTTTTGTCGGTCGATTTTCCAAGCCATGTCGGTCGAGATGCGATCATTGATGGCTTGTGCGCTTATTGAGGCATTTATATTCCCGTTTTTGTTATTTATGCACGTCTTGCCGTCTATGCTGACCGACTGAAGATTATTGTTCAGGTTGACAAATAGAGCGGTATTGGAGATGAGCTTGTCTTTCCCTTGCTGGAGATAGGGAACATTTATGCTTACGTCGGCAGTGCCGTTATCGCCATTGAAAGAAGCCGTCAGAGGGATGTCGACAAGAAGACGGAACGGAAGATTGAAAAGCTCCGGCAGAGTGTTGTCGTTTTTTACTGTGGCGATAAGATTGAAATTTTCTCCCTGAAATGAGGGAGTTGAAGTAGGCGACGGTATGATAGATGGAAGCGCATTGGAGAGCATTGATTGAAATATCGAGGGGATACGGGAGAAATGGAAATTGCCTGTCATTTCCGCGTCGAGATAGTCGCTCGTAAGTGAGATGCAACGATTCTTATCCTCTTCGATTTCAGCGTTTATGTCAAGATTCCCAAGAGAAAGCAATTTGCCGTTTCTTTGCTGAAGGGAGACGTCAGAAACATGAACCTTTCCTATGAGGTCGTCTTTGCCGACAAGTGAAATATCGGCCGAAGCAGTTCCGGATATATCGGTGAAAGGTATTTTTTCGCCCAATCCGATATTTTGCGGATAAAAGTGATCTATATTGGCGTTTGCAATTATGCTTTTCAGCGAGTTGGTCATATTGATGTCGGCTTCGGCGTTGAGCGCTGCTGCTACGTCATCAATTGAGAAAATCCCCTTGATATGGTTTGCCTGTTTGGTCGCGTCAAATTTTATATTTTGTATTGCATTCCCTTTATACTCGAAAAGAGGAATATTGGCGATTGCTTTCCCATTGATGTCTTTGCCTGAAATATTCAAATCAGCATTTATATCAAATACCACTTTGCCGATGTCTGCTTTAGGCAATAACGGTGTGAGGGTAAAGCCGTCAGTTTTTACAATCCCTTTGATTATGAATTGCTTGCGTGCCGGGAATTGAAGAAAACTATTGACGTCGACATTGCCGAGAGAAGAATTGATAATTCCTTTCAAATCAACTGATTTGGCTCTATAACGTGCTTTTAAATCCAGATTTAGCTCCCCGAGTGTGCTTAGAATCCGGTTAGCCTCAGCATTGAGAGGGGAGAGATAGCTGATTATCTTGCTCATCTCGTCGGGTGTGCTGCGGAATTTGACAAGGGGAACGTAAGCCTCGATTCGTTTCATATCCGTCACATTCGTCACGCTGCCAATAAGATTGAGCCGTAAGCGTTCGTTGGGCGTTGATATTCGCAAATCATTGATGTTTATGTCGTTGCGAGTGCCGTCTGCGTCAAGATTAATTATAAATGGCGTGTTGAAATGCGAGAACTCCGGCACGAAAGCCGCGAAATCCGACAGCGTAATCTTATTGTTAATCACCTGCAGTCGATGTCGTCCGTTTTTCAGTGCGTCGGGAATATCTTTCATCCCGGCGTAACTTATCGATATTTCAGACGGATGGATATAAGTGCCGGGTAATTCGATTATTAAATCCTTAACAGTCAGATTTTTGTCGGTCACCTCACCCCTCATAGAGAGACGCGTCAGTTTCAGACCGCTTTTCTCCTCCATAGAGAGTCGGCGCAGATCAAACTGATAATCATCATTGCTGACGCGCGGGAGAGTCAGGTCGAGGGCGAGATTGCTGACTTTCAGATGATTGAAATCTATGCGATGCTTCTCTTTAAGGGGAGCGATCCATTCCTTATCAAAAGAGGCTGACATTCGCCTGATTACGATATTGCGGATCTTGAGGTCGAAAATCGTAGGCGGCTTGCCCGGCTCTTTCGGTTTGAAAGCATCGATTATAAATTGTATGTTGAGCGGCTTGTCTTTCGCCTCTTGTCGGATTCGTGCGTCCAAGTCAAGTATCTCGGCATACGTTATGATTATCTTCTTGTCCCACAGAAGGTCGCGCAGCGAGATTCCTGCCCCTATTTTCCCTGCCGTTATGCACTTTTTGCCATCTTGCGACGGAATATCCACGTCCCGGAGAATTACCTGAGAAAACGGCGAGATTTCCACCTGTCCGATCTTCACTTGTGTTCCCAAGAATTTTGAAGCCTCTTTTTTGGCTATGTCGCGTATTGTGTCCTGCACTACCGGCAATGCCACGGCGACGTATACAAGCAGATAAAGCCCGGCGGCAAGGATGAAAGCCGTGAATACGACGCTCCTCAATACGCGATATGTCTCCCTTAGAAACCTCATCAATCTGCAAAGTTACAAAAAATCCGGCATTACGGCAATTCCTTTTCCCGGCTCTTTGTAAAAATTGTAAAAATCGAGCATCGTCTGAGCCGGTTATGAAAACAAAGACCCCTGAAAGCATTCGATAGCTTTCAGGGGTCAGCAGAGAATGATTCTCTCTGTTTAATTGAAATTATTCAGATTACTTTATCACGACTTTCTTGCCGGCGATAATATAAAGACCGGGAAGAAGAGCGTCGATGTCGCTCTGCGCAGCGTTGGCCTTTATCAAGATTCCCTGCATATTGTAGATGTCTCGAGATTTGGTTGCTGCATCACCTTCGATTGAATGTACTGATCCGAACTCACCCTTACGTGTGATTTTCAGATTCGAGCTGTTTGTCAGTTCCGGAAGGATGAGGATGTCGTCCACCATATCTCCCGTTACGTCTTTACCGTTGAACTCTACTTTTGCGATTTCAACTCCGGGTTTGCAGGCGATGCGTACGCGATAACCTTTGTTGTCGCCGATTGTCATCTGCGAACCGCTGTGCAGGCGCATAAACGCACGTTTTGCCTTTTGCTCTATGACAGCAGTATTTTCGCGTGCGGCAGCGCGCGCACGGCGCACTCTATTTTCGATTTCAACCTTGTTTTCCGTCTCTGAATTTCCGAAAAACTCCTCGTCACGCACCTTGTCTTCCGCAGCCTGCTCCTCCTCAGATGTTATTGTTTCTACGGTATCGTCATAGTTTCCGTTCTCCGCCACGCTGACGGTCACGTCGTCACCCGACTCACTTTCCGGATCGACGGCATCTCCGTTTTCGTCCTCGATCACGAGAGGCATAGACAGGAAGTTTGACAGCTGCGTGAATCCGCCCCATCCCGGTGCATTGAGATAATCGCGGTATGCGAGGGTCGGAATTGCCACGACGCAGTCGCGGGTCGGAACTTTATTGAACGCGCCATCCGCCATTTCAGGGGGAGTTGCGCAGGGAACTGATAGATTGGACAAAGCCATACATCCTTCGAAAGCATTCATCCCTATTTGTGTTGTTTTAGGAGAGAGGTTGACAGTGGCAAGCCTATCGCATCCATTAAAAGCTTTGTCACTGATACTTTCCAGTTTTTCGGAAAGGTCGGCGGCTATGAGCGGTGTGTCTTCAAAGGCGTGTGCCCCGATAGTTGTCAGGCTTTTGGGAAAATTGATAAAGTTAACTGAAGTGTGGGAAAAGGCGTTGACTCCAATCTCAGTCAGAGTTTCGGGCAGAATAACAGTCCTAAGTTTGGAGCAGTTATCAAAACATCCGGCATCCCAAATGCCATAAGAGTCCTCGCCGTTAATTCCTAATAGTGTAATCTGAGTTTTGCTCAGGTCTATCTCCTTGAGACGGGTGCAACCAGAGAATGCGCTGTAACCGATTGATTCTAATGCCGGCAGTGAAGTTAGGTTGAGGCTCTCGCAATTGCTAAACGCATTGATACCAATTCTCTTCATGCTTTCAGGGAGCTCTTCAAGTTCAAGCGATGTACAATCTCTAAATGCGCTTTTCCCTATTGAGGTAAGGCCGGAAGGAAGGGAAGAGATGCGAAGGTTTCTGCATCCCTCGAATGCGCTCATTCCGATTACATCAAGACTCTTCGGAAGAGTGACGTTGAGGAGACGTCCGTTTCCCTTGAACGCTTCGTTCGGAATCGTGGTGTTGGTGACTCCGGAAAGGTCGAGAGTGTGGCAGGCGAGCAAATTGCGCTGTATTACCATCCAGTCGGTATCCGAAAGTGGTCCGTTAATGGCGAGCTGCGTTACTGCGCCGGGCATGATTCCGGTCTGCGTGCGAATCTCTTCGGCAAGCGAATACTGGCCGCTCATCTGTACGGTCGCAACTCCCGATATGTTCTCAGTGATATAGAATCCTTTCCAGTCATTGTGATTCTTGTATGCGTCGTCGCCGTTTACCGGGACAAGAACAAGTATATTGTAGGCGATGTCGCTTTCGTAGCCCATATTGGCTGATTCGAGCGTCGGAGGAACACTGGTCCCAAAAGAGAGTACCTTGATTTCATCTCCGAAAGCCTTGTCTCCAATGAATTTTATATTTTCCCCAAAATCGAATCGCGATACGCGGCAGTCGAGAAAAGCAGCAGCATCTATTTTTTCGATATTCTCGCCTCCTTTGACGCTTACGATTTTATTGTCGTAAAAGGCGGCTGAGCCCAAAATTTTCAGTGAGGAAGGAAGTTTGATTCTCGTTAACCCGCAACCTCGGAATGCCTCACTTCCGATTGAAGTGAGTGAATCGGGTAATTCGATAGAAGTCAGTGCTGTGCAATAATCGAATGCATTATTTCTGATTGAGATGAGGAAATCGGGTAATTCGATAGAGGTCAATGCGGAGCAACCAGAGAATGCTCTTTCTCCGATTGAGGTGATTGATTCGGGGAGTTCAATGGAGGTCAATGCGGAGCAACCAGAGAATGCGTTATCTCCGATTGATGTGATTGAATTGGGAAGTTCGATAGAAGTCAGTGCTGTGCAATTATTAAAAGATCCTTCTTCGATTGAGATGATGGAATTGGGGAGTTTGATAGAAGTCAGTGCGGAACCAGAGAATGCAAATTCTCCGATTGAGATGATGGAATCGGGGAGTTTGATAGAAGTCAGTGCGGAGCAATCACAGAATGCATGAGATCCGATTGAGGTGATTGATTCGGGGAGTTCGATAGAAGTAAGCGATTCGCAACACATGAATGCATTAAATCCGATTGAGGTGATTGATTCGGGGAGTTCGATAGAAGTAAGCGATCCGCAACATATGAATGCATTAGATCCGATTGAGGTGATGGAATTAGGGAGCTCGATAGAAGTCAGTGCGCGGCAAAACTGGAATACATTATTTCCGATTGATGTGATTGATTCGGGGAGTTCGATTGAAGTCAGTGCTTCGCAACTATCGAATGCATATTTTCCGATTGAGGTGACGGAATTGGGGAGTTCGATTGAATTAAGTGCTTTGCAATTAGAAAAAGCATAATCTCTAATGGAGACTACAGAGTAATCCATATCTCCATTTTTTGCCACCGCCGGGATGACAATTGTGCCCGATACAGAATTATAGTCGGCAACAGCACATGTGTTGTCGTCGAGTATTGTGTAGCGTAGAGTCTGCCCTTCATACTCGTAGGTGAAATATCGGTCTGTTGAGGCCAATACCGGGAAGGCCATCAGCACTCCCAGTAATGAAAATAACAGTTTTTTCATTGGTTTCATGATGCCGCGGTCATCCCCTCGTTGGCGTTAAGTCAGTATACAAGAAAAGCGTAGGAATCTGTATCGGTTACCGTCCTACGAATCGAGGCTTCTCGCATTGCCCTGTCAAAGTCGGACGGCAACGAAGAAGCCCTACGCTTGTATATGCAATCAACGCGTCCGGCTATATTCCTCTCGAAATATCGTGCCGAAAACAAGATAATTACATATCCACGAGGCATCTACCGTTGCTCAATCCTTGACTTTGACAGAAATTTTGCGAGAATTTCGATTCGTCAAGAATCAGCGCGGATAAACGCTTTTCATTATGTCTGCATCCCGCCCACTGCCCCTCGACCGGGGCTTCCGAACGGTCTGCATTGCAAAATTACAATATTAAATATATTTTACCAAATATAATCGAGAAAATTTCCTGCCGCGTTGTTTCTTAATCGGGAATTTTGTAATTTTGCAGTGAATATTTCGTAATATCGCATCTATATATACAGGCTTTATGAGTGAAATTATTCTTGGAATAGAATCGTCTTGCGACGACACGTCCGCCGCAGTATTGCGCGACGGGGTGATGCTCTCTAATGTCATTGCGTCGCAGAAAGTCCATGAGAACTATGGGGGAGTGGTGCCGGAATTGGCTTCTCGTGCGCATCAGCAGAATATCGTTCCGGTAGTGAGCGAAGCCATACGTCAGGCCGGAGTGAAGAAAGAAGACCTCACGGCGATTGCTTTCACGCGCGGTCCCGGTCTGCTGGGCTCGCTTCTTGTCGGCACCTCATTTGCCAAAGGGCTTGCCATTTCGCTCGACATTCCATTGATCGACGTCAATCATCTGCACGCGCATGTCCTGTCGCATTTCATCAAAACGGATGAAGAGAGCGAAACGCCTCATTTCCCTTATATGTGTCTGCTGATTTCCGGAGGTAATTCCCAGATAGTACTCGTAAAATCTCCGACGGATATGGAGATTCTCGGTCAGACTATAGACGATGCTGCAGGAGAGGCTTTTGACAAGTGCGCCAAGGTGATGGGGCTTCCGTATCCGGGAGGACCGCATATAGACCGCCTCGCGGCCGAAGGGGATGCCTCGCGTTTTCATTTCGCCAAACCCCGCATACCGGGCCTTGACTATTCATTCTCCGGCCTTAAAACATCTTTCCTTTATACTCTGCGCGATGAGAAGAAGAAGGATCCGGATTTCGTGACGAAAAATATGGCAGATCTTGCCGCGTCCTTGCAGCGCACTATAATAGAAATTCTGATAGACAAACTTGATAAAGCCGTCAAAGAGTATCCGGTGAAAGAGATAGCCATCGGTGGAGGAGTCTCGGCCAATTCCGGCGTGCGGCAGGCAATAGCCGATTTCTGCGCCAAGCGTGGAATAAAGGCATGGATACCGGAACGACGCTTCACGACCGATAACGCCGCGATGGTGGCGATTGCCGGAGCTTTCGCCTTCCGCAATGGAGAGAGAGCCAGATTGGAGATGCCGCCTTACGCGCGTGTAACAATTTGACTGTTTCAATTGTTATAATTTCAGTAATTTTGACTACTTGAGCAGATGAACGAAAAGAAAACATCCGTGGCCAAGAAAGATGCGAAGGAAAATCTCCATCGCGAAACGCGCCACGTCGTGATTTACGGTTATACTAAGCAGGAACTGGCCAAAGTGATTAAGCATTTTGAGACGCAGCTTCCAGAATATGTAAAAATTACTGTAGATTCATCCAATCTTGTTACGAAAATTACGATAACAGGCGTGGACAGTGGGCTCGAATTGCTCCGCTTCCAGATGAACCGTCTTCATCAGAATCTCAATGATATTTTTTCGGAAGAGGTGGTTTCGCGCGAAGACAAAACTATCTATCAGGTGCTTGGTGAGCTTCTGACTGAGCGTGAGCTTACTGTGGCATGCGCCGAGAGTTGCACCGGCGGCAATCTCGCACACCGCATTACGCAGATTCCCGGCTCTTCGGCATATTTCCTCGGCTCTGTAGTCAGCTACTCCAATGATGTAAAGGCCGATGTGCTCAAAGTGCCGCGTCGTGAAATCGCCTGCAATGGTGCTGTCAGTCAGTCGGTCGTAATGGCAATGGCCAAAGGTGTGGCAAAGTTGATGCGCAGCGACTGTGCAATTGCGACGAGCGGTATAGCCGGACCGCAGGGCGGCACACGTCTTAAACCTGTCGGGACAGTCTGGATTGCCGTGAAATGCCGAGAACAGGTCGTAAGCGAATGTATCAGATTCGACGGTGACCGCAATACGGTAATCGAGTCGGCTACTAATCATGGGATTGTGATGCTTATCAATATGCTGCGAAATTCTTACGTTATGCAGGAAGACATCTCCGACGACTGATTTTTCTATTTACACTTTGTAGGAAATAAAACAGAGGGCGCATCCTGATAATTAATTCAGGATGCGCCCTCTGTACAGTGTAATGGAAAAGAGATGTTCTTTTGCGATTACGTAACGGGATTATTTAGTTCCGTCTGTTTTCTCAGCGACTTCGGTTTCTTCTTTCTCTTCCTCAGCGAATCGTGTGAAGCCAGCTGCAATCAGAAGATTGTACCAGCTGAACAGCTTCTTGATGTCGGTAGGGTATACGCGGTCGCGGTCGAAGTCGGGAAGAATCTCGGCAAATTTGTCGTGAAGCGAGTTGCTTTTTACAAGAGCTTTCACGTCGATTGGTTTACCTTCTTCTTTTGCGTAAACGAGGTCAAGGATTTCTCCGAGAGGCTTGTCCTCCGATTCCGTATACATCGCGATGTCGCCGAGGGAAACTACGCGGTCGCGTGCACCGACAGGCAA
>JAGAUF010000107.1 GCA_017620885.1 Muribaculaceae bacterium | reverse complement strand
TAAATACCCAAACCTTCAAAAATTCGATAGTCCCGATTTTCGTTAGCCCGCGACAATGATGTGTGGTTGACTGTTTTTCGAAAACCGAGATGATATAGCATTTTTGAATGGGCCTCCAGACATAGACAGATGTCCCGTAGCGAATCACAGCCTGTCAACTGTCCGAAGAGCAGATGAAGGAGGTGATTGTAACTGTTGAGATTCTTTACATGCCGGTCTCCTTTATACAGCCTTACGAGCTTATCGAACTGGTAGCGCGGTATAAATTCGATTACCTGGGAGAAAACATACTTACCCTGATTCATAATCTTGATGTTTGGGGACAACAAGACTAATAAATCAATTTCAAATCAAAAAATCAATGTTCTCTTGTATTTAACTAAATACTAATATTTTAATAACAATGGTTAGATTTTTATCGCACCACTACTAATAGTTCATCATTCTTTCATTCAACCCGAAAGAGAATTGTTGCTTAGATGTGCGTGGGGCTCAAAAGAAGGAATTTACAAATTCTTCTCGGAAAACATTGCAAATATGCATTTTGAGGAATACAACGGATGTACGGCTACAACGATATTCATACTCGAGCGCGAACGAGGAAAAGTGTCGTACGTAATCAGCGGTCTTGAATAGTCCAATTAACGTTATTCAATTGTACATTATTGAAATATCGTTATCTTTGCAGTTGGAATCAGCAAGGATTCAGCTATAGTTTTGCCGAACTTTGCACATAAATTTAATCGATTATGAGACATAGATCACTTTCATTGTCATTCATCACTCTAATTATGGCCATTTCAGCCAATGCGCAGAAATTGGTTAAGGAAATGGACAATGCGCATACACGATTTATTCCCGGCGCATTTATGAAAAACGGAGAAGCCGCCATCTATTTTTCAAAAGATGAACATGGCTACCAAAATGAAAGTAATAATTATGAAGCTCAAATCTTCGATTTTGAGTTAAATCCATTGAAATCGTTTAATTTCCAAATACTACATCCGTATACGGTAACGGAAAGTCGTAAATCGACAGGCTCAATTGTAAAGACCAAAGTCCTCACAAAAGAACATACGCGATTGTCGGATGTCGTTCCTCCTATATCTAATGAAAATGAGTCGTCCGAAGCCAATATGGAAGCTCGAAAAACGGCCTTCATTAATTGGTTTTACGAGAGCAATAAATACCTTGACCCGACTATTTCGCTTGAAGATTTAACGACTAATTGCCATATCGACGGCACTACAATTTATATCACTCTGCCAATCCGTCCCGGAGGTTATTATCCGTATTCTGATTATCTGACAAAATATGAAATATACCTCGATGCCACGGATCTGTGTGGGTTTTCATATACATATTCAACACAAGTGCCTAAATGTGATGGAGAGTGGGTTACGTCAACGTGTGAAGATGTGCCTGTAAGCAATTTCTGTACTCCTCGCTGCACTGACGTGGCAAATATGAATCATTGGAACGGAGGAGTATACTTGCCATTTTCACAGACATTCTTCAATGAAGATGCAAAGTTTGAGTATGTGAGATACAAAGCCGAGGTGCGAGAAGGCGGATCGTCAAGTTTATCTAATCCTGACTATCAGGATGGGGCTGAATATTTGTTTGGAATTACGGACTCAGATCGCGACGGAGACGGAGAAGAAGATTTCCGTTCGAAACGCTTCGGAGTTCATTATACCGGGCTTGAGGTCGTTTCGGAAGATGGAACTGTCATCTATTCATTTCCCATTCCCGACAATTGCGAGGGAAATGCATCAATCGAATTCTTCAAGTCTAACAATAGCATTCTGGCTCAAGCAGAATTCAGCTGGTACAACGAAAACAATGAATACGTAAAGACTACGAGGTTTTACCGTATCGATAAATCATCAAGCGTAGCTCAGATTATCCGTGACGAAAACCGCATTTCGGCGTCGCCCAATCCGGCCAATCACGGAACCCCGATAGTAATGACAATACCAATCGGCAATAACTCTCCTCGTTCCATATCCGTCACATCTTTGAATGGATCACGTGTATATAGTCAGACCATAAATCCGGATGTAGATAAGGTTTCTATCCCTACGCATGGGTTGGCTCCGGGAATGTATGTTTTCACATTGACAGAGAACGGCATAAGCGTTGAAAGTTGCAAAATAATAATCCGATAATCATACTGAATGTGAACAATGTCATATTAAATAAATGCCTGCACAATATTGGCATTATCATATTATTGATATGTATTGTCGGTTGCAATCGCCGTTCTGAAAATCATCCAAGCAAGGATGAAACAATAACGGAAACCACCATTACGGATAATAGTGTAGTGCCTTTCGATTCTGCTTCAGATCTTGAAGATGATACCGTCATACGCGCTGATACAATCATTGATCACAAGCCTTCATCAAAAGAATTAGAGGAGTTGCAAAATCTAATTTCAGATGGGCTAAGTCGTCTTAAAAATAATCCATTGCAGCAAAATGTGTGGGGCGTTGCGGTTCTTGCAGATGCAGTGGTGGTGTCGATGGCTATAAATACTCCATACTGGCGCAATGAATTTAGACAATACGTTTCAAACTCTCCGTACATTATTTTTGATGGTCCTTCGAAGCCACAGCCCATTTCCGAATTGGTTGACTCCGTATCTAATCTTCCGGGAATAAAACTATATCCGGACAGCGCTCATTTTTCAGCAAATTCCGCTTTTGCTACATTTACTCTGGTTAACGACAGCGATAAAAACATGGATTTCGGCGTTAAGTACATCATCGGATTTAAGGGCGAAGACGGTATGTGGTACAAGCTTCCTCATCCCGGCATTTGGTTGGATATGGGTATTACGCTGACCCCAACCGGCAAATATGCCATAAAGGCAGCCTTAAATCCCAAGCTCAACAATAATATTCCCGGTATATATCGATTGTATAAGCAGATAAGATTTGAAGGTGAGAAAAATGAGGTTTGGTTAATGACGGAATTTATATTGAAGTAGTCCATCTCGGTCCGTATGACGATGCGATGTGTGACTGCCGCTCTTTGGACTATGATATTTTCAATGACTTTCTCGATTGCTCATGGCTTTCTTCGGACATGAGCGGACGCATTTTCCACACTCTATGCACTTGTCGTGGTCGACAATCGGGTAACCGTCGCTCAATTGGGTAATTGCTCCGACAGGACACAGCTTGATAAGAGGGCATACATGGTCATGCGGGCACAGATTTCGGTCTACTACTATCATAATTTATCGGTTTTTGAGGTTTGATATTCATTATTTTGAGGGGACATGATGCTACGCATTTGCCACATTTTATGCAGTCGGCGTGTAGATAGCCCGTCTCGCTTCCACGGCTTTCGTAGGGGGTGATCTGCATGGGGCACACTCTGGCGCAATTTTTGCATGCTATTTTACAGGATGCATCTACGTTGACGCTTGTAAAGGCCGTGGGAAAGGGAGCCTTACGAGGTGTAACCCACGATGAGAGAGTGCCCATGGGGCAGAACGAGCACCAAGTGCGTGGCGCATAGATGAACGATAGGGTAACGCCTACAATGGTAGTTATGAATATGATGTTCCAGAACACGCGGCCCATGGCATTCCAGTCGCCCCATGCAAAAAACATCTGAACTCCAAACATCGTGAATATAAACAGCACCATAAACAGTCGGAAGCCGAATGTTCTGACAAAAGGCGGTATGGGGCGGTGCGGTGAATATTTCGCCAACAGTCGGTCGTACATATTTCCTCGCGGACATGCATTGCCGCACCACCATCGCCCTCGGCTGATGGCAAAAGCCACGGGAGCTATCATACATACGAGAGCCAGCAATCCTATTACCGGAAAAAAGAATCCTATCGCAAGATACACGAGCAGAATCCAATACAGCGAATAGCCCTTCGTCTTAAAATATCTGTGAAATCTTTTCTGTGCCATATGTTATTTTATTTTTATGCTGCAAAATTACCAACGGAATAATAGATGAACAACAGATTCTAATTATCTTTGCATCGAATTTATCTATTATGACATTACAGCAGTTAAGATACATTGTGGCGATAGACCGCTATCGCAACTTCGCCAAAGCCGCAGCCGAACTCGATGTGACTCAACCCACGCTCAGCGCATTGCTTGTGAAGCTTGAAGATGAACTTGGCGTGCGCCTTTTTGAGCGAAGTAACAAAAGTGTGCGACCGACAGCGATCGGCGAGACTGTAATCCGTCAGGCCGAATCGGTAATTAACGGTGTTGGGCGGATTGAAGAAACGGTCGCCGAGCAGAAAGGAGAGATTTGCGGCCCACTTTCAGTGGGAGTCGGCCCTACGATTGCCCCGTATATTATGCCGTGGTTCATAAAGAAATACACAGGCAGCCATCCTGATGTCAAGTTGACGGTCAACGAGATGAAAGGCGACGCCATAGTCGAGTCGCTCAGGCTCGGTAAGATCGATCTCGGGATTGCCGTCAGCGGACTTTCAGCTCCGGAGATAGAAGATATACCTTTTTATAGTGAGCCGTTTCATGTGTATATGGCCAAGGATTGCCTCCTTAAAATCCCGGTATTCAATCCGGCCGACCTCATGCATGAAAAAATGTGGATAATGAAAGAGTCGCAATGTATGAGGGAGAGCGCTTTCAGCTTTTGTAAGTCGAGGAGCATAGGGCGTCACATCTATGAGGCGGGAAGCATCGAGACCCTGATACGGATTGTCGACATCAACGGCGGCTTCACCATTATTCCTGAAATGCATCTTCCCTTTTTGACCCCTGAACAACGTGAAAACGTAAGGCCAATCGAGGGCGACTTCGTTTCAAATCGTTGCGTCTCAATCTACACTCGAAAAGATTTTATCAGGCGTCGCATATTGGAGAGCGTGGTGCAAACCCTTATCTCCTTTATCCCTCGCAAAATGATAGACGCATCCCTGACTGAAAGAATAAAAATCTAAATTAATGCCGGTAGCCATATCTGCCATACAATACCCCACCGTTAGTGTCCGGGAATACAATAAAATAGGCCTGCCAAATAAATGACAAGCCTATTTTGTTTATTGGATATTAGCTTAAGCTAATATTACTCCTTAGTCTTCGATGGCAGCCTGCGCCGCAGCTACGCGAGCGATGGGAACTCGGTAGGGTGAGCAGCTTACGTAGTCCATGCCAAGTTTTGCGCAGAATTTAACCGACGAAGGTTCGCCGCCATGTTCGCCGCAAATACCAACCTTGAGTTCAGGCTTGGTTGCACGGCCTTTTTCTACGCCCATTCTTACGAGCTGACCAACGCCTTCCTGATCGAGAACTTCGAACGGATCGGTCTTGATGATGCCGTGTTCCTTGTAGAATTTCAAGAACTTGGGAGCATCGTCGCGAGAGAAACCAAACGTCATCTGAGTAAGGTCGTTAGTTCCGAATGAGAAGAAGTCGGCAACTTCGGCTATCTCGTTGGCTGTAAGAGCGGCACGAGGCACTTCGATCATAGTGCCGACCTTATAGGGAAGGCTCTGGCCTTTTTCTTCGAATACTTTTGCTGCCGTAGTGTTGATTACGTTTGCCTGATTTTGTATTTCCTTCAACGAACCAACTAACGGAATCATAATTTCGGGATGAACGTCGATGCCACTTGCTTTAACGGCAAGAGCAGCTTCGATGATGGCGCGAGTTTGCATTTCCGTGATTTCAGGATATGTTATACCCAAACGACATCCGCGATGTCCCAACATCGGGTTGAATTCTTCAAGGCTGTCAACTTTTGCTTTTACTTCTTCAAGCGTAAGACCCATTTCCGATGCAAGTTCTTTCTGCGTAGCAGTCTGGTGAGGTACGAATTCGTGCAACGGGGGATCAAGGAGACGAATCGTTACGCCATATCCGTCCATAGCCTCGAATATGCCTTCGAAGTCGCCACGCTGCATAGGAAGCAGTTTGGCCAAAGCTGCGCGGCGTCCTTCTTCGTCAGAAGCAAGAATCATTTCGCGCACTGCCTTGATGCGGTCGCCTTCAAAGAACATGTGTTCAGTACGGCAAAGTCCGATACCCTGAGCGCCGAAGTTACGAGCTTGGCGTGCATCGCGAGGAGTGTCGGCATTGGTGCGTACAAGTGTCTTGGTATATTTCGAAGCGAGGTTCATTATCGAGCCGAAATCGCCACCGAGTTCAGGTTCGGTAGTGGGTACCGGGCCGTTGTAAACTTCGCCGGTCGATCCGTTCAACGAAATCCAATCGCCTTCTTTATAAGTCTTTCCGTTCATTTCAACGGTCTTGTTCTTATAATCGACTTTTATTTCACCAGCGCCTGACACGCAGCATTTTCCCATACCACGAGCCACAACGGCAGCGTGCGATGTCATGCCACCGCGTATCGTGAGGATGCCCTGTGCCACGGCCATACCGCGAAGATCCTCAGGCGATGTCTCGATGCGGACAAGAACCACCTTCTTTTTCTTTTCAGCCCAAGCTTCAGCATCTTCAGCCGAGAACACTATCTGGCCGGCAGCTGCACCTGGAGATGCGGGCAGACCTTTTGCTACTACTTCGGCACGCTTGAGAGCGCTCTTGTCGAATACGGGGTGAAGCAGCTCGTCGAGCTTCTGGGGCTCCATGCGCATAAGAGCGGTCTTTTCATCGATTTCGCCTGCACGGAGAAGATCCATTGCAATCTTTACCATAGCGGCGCCGGTGCGCTTGCCGTTACGGGTCTGGAGCATCCAAAGCTTACCGTCCTGGATGGTGAACTCCATATCCTGCATATCCTTATAATAATCTTCGAGCTTGTGGGCTATCGAAATAAGGTCGGCAGCACAAGTAGGCATTGATTCTTCGAGTGAAGGATATTTCGACACGCGTTCTTCTTCGCTGATGCCTTGGAGTGCGGCCCAGCGGCGCGATCCTTCAACGGTGATTTGTTGCGGAGTGCGTATGCCGGCAACAACGTCT
>JAGAUF010000106.1 GCA_017620885.1 Muribaculaceae bacterium | reverse complement strand
TGGGGCATGACGAACAGCAAGCGGTCGATAAAACCGTTTGATGTGCGGCTTCCCTGCGCAAGCTCGTTGAGAATTCCGTTCTGGATTGTTCCCACAACCGAGATGAAAGGGCGGCTGATATAGACCGAGTTCTTTACTCCTTTGCGATCAGAGAAAGAAGGATTTGCGTTGAACAGCTTTAGCCAATATTCCTCATCCGAACCTTTGTTGTAGCGATTGAAGTTCTTGAACCAGCCCGCAAGTTCGTCATTCCACATACAGATGCCGCGCAGATTCTGCGAGTGGATAAGCAACATCGCTTCGGGTGTCGCATCTGAAATCAGGAATCGTTTGCAGACAGGAGCGACTGGGTGTGGCTCTGAGCGTTCCTTTATCGGCAATTCGCGCTGACGATCATATTCCTCACACGCCTTGACATAGGCGCGTGTTGCCACACCGTCCAGCTCGGTGAACGGTCGGATGGCGAAATTCAGCGGATGCGACTTGCAGGCTCCGGGTCTTCCGACAAGAGCCATGAACAGTATGGCGCTCTCGTCCCATTTTCCTTTGAGCCGTGCGAAATGGGTGTTGCCGATGCCAAGACCGACAGCCACAAGCATAGCTCCGGCAAGATAATCCACCGGATAGCCGTAACAGTCGTGTGCCTCCCTGACGATTCTCTGAATCTTCATCGGCAATGCGCCCAAAGGAAAATCCCCGCCTCGGATGCTTACGCTCATATCGACGGCTTTGCCGAGTACGAGCATGGGGTCCACAGACTTTTGGTTAGATGTGTTCTTTCCCATACTTTTCGAGAATTGTATTAATGGCTGATGTCCTATAAAAGACCTTGCCGCCAACAAGAGTGGCTTCAAGATATTTGCTTCTGCGCCAATTACGGAGAGTATTGGAGCAGACTCCAAGGATTCTCATCACCTCCAAGCGGGGAATGAGAGGATCCTGATCCACCGGCTTATGAGCCGGCAGAATCTCCTCTTTGAATTTGTCCACCACACGCTCAGCCGTGCGCTCTACAATTTCAAAGAGGTGTGCCAGGGGGAGCGTGATAGAAAGTCCGGTCAGCTCCTCAAGCGAAAGATTTGAAAAATCAATCATCTTTTATTCCTCGCGTCGTCTGTGTTATAATCAATGGGCACCGACAACAATTAAATGCCCAAGGGTCGCAACGCTCAAGTGGATTGTAAAATTGACGGTATCGGGTGACCGGTCTTTACCCTTACGGCATCAAATCTGAAATCCGCTTTTCGTTTTGACGGTGCGAAGTAAGCACATTTGTTTGCTTTCTCCAAATTTATAACATTGATACACAGCGCGTTAAGTTCGCTTTAATTCGTTACGAAGTAAAACGAAGAATTTTATGGATTTTCGAGGCGAAAAAACGGTCAGACACGCGGATAGATGTTAAAACGGGAGCCGTCCGACGCTATGTCAGACAGCTCCCGTTTCAAGGGTCTAAGTTATTTATCAGTAAGAGTACATGTAGTCGGCGACATTGAGTCGCTCGCGGAGGTCATTATAATCCATTATATGTTCGGGACGCTCAAAGGTATGTATGGATTTCTGTTTGTATTCTGTCGGTTCAAGATAGTCCTTCAATGCGCCTTGAATCCATCTATGTCCCGGAATCTCGATATTCTTCTTATCCTTATATCTCACCACAAGGGCAGCGTGAAATTCCGTGACAGTTGTCCTCACCATAGCGCGACCTTTCTCAAGGACAAGGTAAAGCAATGCGAGATCCCTTCCGCTCTGACGGAGACTCACATGTTCATCAATTGATTCAAAAAGGTACTCGTCGCCATTTGGCAGCAACTCCTCAAGCGAGCGGCGTTTCTTCTGTTTCCCGGGGATGGGTTTCTTCTCGGAGGTTTCTTTCATCGTCACCTTCGTATCTGGCGGCAATGATTTGAATTTGGACACTACGCTTGCCGTCACATTCGGCGTCTCGCCGATTTCATCAAGTTCTTCAACAAACTTTACCCAGTCTTCTTCCGTTCTCGCCTTTATTGCAATGCTACGGTTGATGATAGCCTTGATGTTCACACGTGCGAGACGGCGAAGCAGAAAATTGAGCTTGGGATTACGAATCATTTCCTCTCCATATTCTACCATACACTCGAAACTTCTGCCAAAGAATAGCCAGCAGAGCATTGCAGGAGTATAACTGTCAGGTAGCTGGGCGAAGAAGTGAAGAGAAAGTTGTGATACTATTCCTTCATCCTTCAATAATGACTCCAGATCGTCGATATTTTCCGAACGGTCATTCTTCAGATACAGAAACAGTGCTTTCTCGAATTTAGGAATCATCATGATGGCTTCGGCATAGACTTTATCAAAGCCGACGCCGTTGCGGTCGTGCATCATGTCGGAGAAATCGCAGTATTCTTGGTAGTGGGTGCGCTGCCATTCCTTCAGCAGCTCTTTGGTAAGTCTTTTCTTGTCCTCTTTTTTCATTCAGGGGGCATTAATTATTGAACATGTTTTACATCAATTTAGGAAACACGCCCGAAGACTCAAATGTTCGGCAATATGGAATTCACGGGTCAAGCCGAAAACACGGTGCATTAATTTAGGGAAAAGTGGGGTCAAGCCGAAAACACGGTGCATTAATTTAGGGAAAAGTGTTAAATTTGTGACATGAAAACCGGCGAAGCATTTTGGCAGTTCTTACCCGAGGGATTGGGAGAACTGTTTGAGATGGTCAAGTTTGAAAAGACCGACCAGTCATACGA